>JBAXNR010000011.1:0-65504 GCA_037133675.1 Methylococcales bacterium | reverse complement strand
TCCTAACCTAATAAAAAATCATTATGTTACTTTGCGTGTAACATACAAGGTTTTTGAAACCTCGCAGGTTTGTTTTTATAGTTTTCATTGGTTAAATAGAGAAAATGTCCGTTTAAGTTTAATAATCCATCGGAGAATAATCATGCACGGTCAACAATTATTACAAGAGATTGAAGTTTATATGCGTGTGGAAACATACGAATGAATAAAACTGTTAGGCAGTTTAGCCTAACAACCCCGCGCCTATTCAAGCAAAAAACGCGAATATATCCGTTAATTTAACTCGTAAGATGGGTTTCGGCTATCGCCTCTACCCATCCTACAATTTGTATTTTGTTAAATTTTAAAAAATAGCAATACCTTAGCTATTTTTTCAACGTCTAATTTCATTTGTTCACATTGTGCTTTTAGCTGGGTGATTTGTTCAGCTTGTTCACTCATGAAAAACGGCAAAATCACTTCGATTTCGACTTGTCCCTCTAAGTAATGAATTTTAAAATCGATGATGTCAGATTTAAACGCCGCAAGATAGTTATCCAATAATGCTTTTACGTCACGGCGATAAAGCGGTGTAGTTTTCTCAAACTTGCCTTCATCATTTTCAGCATCAATATGAACCAGTACATCCATAACATCATCAAAGCGACTGACTAATTCATCGCGTATTGCCTCAGCAATATTATGACCTTCGGAAACGGTAATGCGTGGGTCAACAATGACATGAGCATCCAATAACGCATCTTCACCCATTTGTCGTGAGCGCAGTAAATGTATGCCTTCTACGCCTTCAATAGCCAAAATAGCGGCACGAATTTCAGCGAGTAAGTGCGGCGGTAATGAGGTATCGACCAACTCTTTAATACTGGCAATCAGTTGGCTTAAACCAATTTTAACCACCATCAAGGCAACGACAATCGCGGCAATTGCATCGGCAAGTGGATAACCTAACAGCACGGCACCGATACCGAATAACACCACCACCGAAGAAATCGCATCACTGCGTTGATGCCACGCATTGGCTAACAGTAATTTAGAACGGGTGGTTTTAGCAATACGCTTAGTGTAATGGTATAGCCATTCATTGACTAAAATCGAAATAGCCACGATGCCTAAACTCATCACATCGGGGGTCGATAGATGTTCAGGTTGTTCCATGCGTTTCATCACCGACCACGCAATACCGCCGCCGATGATGATTAAGCTCAGTCCTAAAATAATGGTGGCGATGGTTTCAAAACGTCGATGTCCATAAGGATGCTCGTGATCGGCTTCTCGACTGCCCATGCGTACTGCAACAATCACCAGAAAATCACTCAGTAAATCTGATAAGGAATGGATACCGTCAGCAATTAATGCCGATGATTGCCATAACATCCCGAAGCCAATTTTAAGCAAAGTTTGCGATATATTAATCGCCGCACCGACATAACTTGCTTTAGCTTTTAATTTTCGGTCGCGTTCAATCTCAGAAATTTCAGCCATTAACCCGCGCCTACTTCAAGGAGAATAATATATTCATGATCGCCAGTCATGGTTTCCAACACTTTATGTCCATTAATACGACACCATGTTGGAATATCCTGCATGACACCAGGGTCGGTGCAAATCACTTCCAACTGATCGCCAACTTGCAGTTGTTTAACTTTATCTTGAGTGCGAATGACGGGCAGCGGGCATAATAATCGCCGTGCATTGAGAGTTTCTTTAATCATAAGGAAATAATGGCTGAAAAAATGAGGAGCATTTTAACCCATTTACTGTATGAAAAATGTAGCCGTGTTTATTCGGGATAATACGTCGATTATTTTGCTAGCCATGTAGGTCGGAATAAGCCTGTTTAGGCGTGAGAAAAAATAGGTGTTTCCGACAAATAGTGCTTGTCAAAATGTGTTGCAGCTCGATATGAAAAAGTGATGTGCTTACAAACCCACCAAGCGGCTTTGGCATCTGACAAATCCGCTTGATGCGTTTAAAGGTTCATTTAAGACCAACCCTCTTTTTTAAACTTTTCCAGTTGTTTTTTAAAACCTTTTCTGTCAAGTAGATAGTATAAAAATACCAGTAAGAATGGCCAAAGTATAATAGCCAGTAATTTAAATACAGTTTCAATATCCATAGTCACTCCTCAATTAAATACAGACAGCAAGTTTACAAGCCTAATAATAACGGACTGAGTTTTTCAGCAATATCCAGCACGGGTTTAGCTGCATCGCCTATGGCTAAAGCCGCTTCTTTAATCCCTTTAAAACTGAGTTGATACCATTCTTTATCGGGTGTCGCGCTTTTGCTTTCAGTCACCAAGGTATCAGCACGTTTTGCCATATTTTCTACTGCTTGCGCTTGTGCGGCGGGTACTTTGGTATTTAAGGTTTTGATTTCAGTTAATAACTGTTCTAACAACGCTTTCACCGCATCATCCGCTTTGGATTCTTTTAAATTATTAAAACTATTTTCGATTTTTTCAGCGGCAACGACTGAGCCATTGATTCTGGCGTTATCACCAATTTCTATTTTTATATCACTCACTTTTTTATCCCCTACATAATCACCATAAACATTAATAATCCCTGCTTTTACTTGCTCATCCTTGGATAAAATAACACCTAAAACTTTTCCTAAATCATATTCTAAACCCGATTCAGAAATATATACTTGCTCTCCTTTTCTAGCGAAAGCCAAAATCTGCCGATAAGAGGCTTTTTCTTCGCTTCTGATTAGCGTTTTATCACTGATACAGGCTGATAATGGCAACGCAATCCACTCTTTATAATCCAGCTCCAACCGCCCCAATATTTGCAATACTTCATTATTTAACAGGCTGAGATAATCTCTAGCATCGCCGCTTTTTACCCAAATCGATAATACCCGCTCATGATAATCCACTTTTAATAAAGCCAGCGATTGATAGCTTTTATTTCTTAACAATACGCCACGTTGCCAAACAACGTCTTTCACAATTTCTTCATGATGATTGACGATTAGTTCAGGCATGATATGACGTGGTAAAAAGCCACGAAACACAAATTCAAACGCTAACGCCCCACGTTTGAATTGTTCAAAGGGAATATCACGCGGTTGATCGGTGGGTAATAATTCTGGAATAATTAACGTGTTACGGTCATGCGGCAACGAATAACATAATTTGAACTCCTGCATCGCATCCATGATAAAGCGGCATTTATCCATTGGATAATCCAGTTTGTTACCTTGTTCGTCACTAATTGGTTTATCACGCAAAATGGCAACCGCATCACGCAGGGTTAAGCGTGGCTGTTGTTTGTACATTAGGGTATAAACGCCATGAGTCAACCAACGCGGATTTAATACATAGTCGTCCAAACAGGCTAGTTGGGGGAAATAAATCACCACGCCTAATTTATCCAAAATATCCAGTAGCCAGTCTCTGTTTTGTACGCCTTCCGTGCCAATGCCATGTTCAGCGCAAATATCGATAAATTTTTGGTGCGATAAAAAAGCGGCTTTTGGCGAGTAATGACGCAATGCTTCTAATACACCAAATTGTTCTTTGGTGAATTGCATCTGATTAGTGCCAACGGTGCGTAATTGCTGGCAAAAGTCCTGTTTGAAACTGTCGAACTTCGCTTTAAATTGTGTCGTTGCTTGTGTACAAGAGATCGGATAAAAATCAACGATATTGGCATATTTGCTTTTAAGATAACTCATATCCAAATTAATGCTGGCTAGATCAGCTTTATTACCGACGATCATCACAGGCGCGTTTTTACCGAAACCTTTAACGTGTTCCAGCCAATATTCGGATTGTTCTGTGCCACCGATTTCACTACGCGCATTCAGCACCAGCACATACAAACAGGAAGAGCGTAAAAAGAATTGATGGGTAGCATGAGCCATCACCTGACCGCCAAAATCCCAAAAATGGGCTTTAATATTGGTATCAGGGACAGACCAATCACGAATATCAATGCCAACTGTCATGGCTTCTTTACCTTCCGTGACGGGTTCATCGTGTAAGGCACGGATTAACGAGGTTTTTCCAGACTCACCATAACCGATGAAAATAGCGCGGACACGGTTTAGCGGTTGTACGGCAGTTTTTTGTACCAGATTTTTGAGATAAGCATTAACTTCCGCCGCGCCTTGATTTTGAATTTCTTTAGGAATGTTATTCCATTGTCTAAGTAATTCAACATCTATGGGCTTGCCTTGTAATCTGTCATCATACCAATCTAACCATACCTCAAAGCCCGCATTTAGGCTTAAGGCATCGGCTTTAAAATCAGTTAGCCATTGCTGCCATTTTTCAGGCATATTTTTTGACCACAACGGTTGTTGTAATAAATCTTTTGATGTTATCTTTTTCAGTGTTGCTAAGTCCATCTGCATTATTTGTATAACATCAGCATCGGAGGTGTAGGTGTAAGTGTTGGCAGAGACGGAGGCGGAAGCGGCTGCGTAGGCGACGGCGTAGGCAGCGGAGTTGGCAGCGGAGTTGGCGGAATAGGCGTAGGCACTGTTGCTAGTGTTAGCCTTGGCTGCGGCAGCATCATTAGTGTCTTTGGCGGAGGCGTATTTTCCAGTTAAAACAAATCCAATGCTACAACTATAAGCTCTTAATACTGCCAGTAAATGCTTATTTCTATCTGCTGCTTTCCAAAACCAAAACGCCTCCTTGTTTTGCCTAACCGCTAATAATAGTGGCAACACCCGCATTGCTGAGCGCACTGCAAACACTACACATTTATCATGCGGCACATCTTTTAACAGTGCTTCAATTTCGTATCTAAACTGATCGCTATCAAACATTCATCCCCCCCCATCACGCCCAGTATTTAGCATTAGCTTTTGCGTGTTAAACCCAACAACGGCGCACCTAACAATGCGGTTAGTATACCTACCGCTACCGTAAAACCAAATGCGTGGACGATTTCAGTTGAACTAATCGCCAACAAGCCAAAGGCTAATAAAGTAGTGAGTGCGGACAAGACAACAGCCAAGGAAGTTAGGTAGGGTGGGCAAGTGTCTTTTTACTTGCCCACCAGTTTATGTCAATTCAGCGTGGGCGAACGATAGAGCTGTTTGCCCACCCTACATAGCGAAATAGTTTGGACTCCAATAATCAATTTTTGAACTGTCTCAAGAACTTGGGATCACGCTTAAGAATTGCTCAATATCCCCAACGCGCTAAGACTAGGTAAAAAGAAATAACCACCGCCTCGTGTAGAAACGAATTGTTGAAAACCGCATACTCGTCGCCGTAGCGGTTCATCTGGGATGGTGAAATTGCCGACACGACCAATTAATGGATCGTCTTCATCATATAAACCTGCAAATTTGACGTTGTTTATCCAAGTGTGTTGCACAAATTCAAATTGTCGTTCGATGTTGGCGTTTAGGCAGATGAATACTAAGCCGCGTTCTTGACCGTCATCGCTTCTGGGATTTTCCAGTGCCTTGCCGTAACTACGACCACGGCGCAACAGACGATGACGATTGGCTACGGTCAGTGATTCCGCATCGCTAGTGCCTAGTCCAACTGCTCTTGGATTGGCTCTACGAATATGTGCGCCGAACGGGCAACCTTTACCGTCAGGGTCTTTGCTGAAATCAAAGTCGTTACTGACAGTTTTAGGATCGGTGTCTTGATTAGGTTCTACTAACGTGCCACTTTGCCAACGTCCAACCATTTTAGCAGCGAGATAATCGGCAGTAATACCTTGTCGTGCCGCTTCTTCATCCATGAATGTCCAAAACGCGGCAACATCTTGTTTTAACTGGCGCAATACTAGGTAAGTCCCGTTAGTACCAAACTGTTCACTGATTGGGATTTGGGTTAATTTACCGTCATATTGATTGGGATAACCTAATAAAAATTCCCCCGTTGCTATTGCTGCTGCGCCACTAGCAGTTGGAAAACCTTCTACGATCGGATCAGAAATACCATCGGCAAAACCAAAATGTTCTACGGCAAAACCGTCAGCATCTTGTCTTTTTTCACCAGCGTCCAAATGCCAAACGATGCTAAGCCCTGCCTTTTTAAAAGCGGCTTGGTGTTGTTTCTGACTGGCAGCATGAATGCTGGCATCCTTAGAAAATAATAGCACTAACACGTCCACGCTATTGGTCTTATTGCCCCATAGCCATTGTTCAGGGGCATCATCATCTTGATCGCCTAATAGCGTTGAGCGGTGTGCCGAGTACATTCCTTCACGATAAGAGCGTTCAAAACTGTTCAAGCTGGCTTCATCGAGTTGTAGTTTTTCCAGCCCTGAATAGCTAATCGCTAAGTTCAAGCGATTTTCTGTGCTGTCGGTGGCTTTATCTTCGCCGTGAGTGATTTGACCTTGAGCAAGCAGGTTTTTTAACCATGCTTTGGTTTTTTTTGCATCATTGATTTGCAGCAAATAATAACTGGAACAGCTCATGTATTTGTTATAACCACTAAACACGATGCCTTGTACGTCTTGTAAATTGAGGGTTGTCATTGTCAATGTCCTTTATAAGCATTTAAGCCAAGCAGCCAGATTGGAAGAAGAGAATAGCCCTTCGTGACTACTACGGTTATTGCCAATATTTTTAACCGATAAATCGGGATAGGCACTGTACCAAATCAATTCGGCTAGCTGACTGTTGCGGGCAAAGGCTTTAAAGCGTTGTTCATCGCGTGAACCTCCTTGTAAAAATAGCCACTTGGTATCTGGAAAGCCGCGATTTTCACCCAATTGGGTGTTAGTCCATACGGCTGTTAGCCCTTGGCTAGCATGATCGATAAACTCACCCAGATAATTTTCCCAACTGCCGTCATAATTGCTCATAAACAATAGACGTTTTTTATCGGGTAGAATGACCCAACGGGCAAAATGAATGGTGACGATACCGCTAAGATCACCTTTAGTCGCCACCAATTTGGCAACTAGATTGATACCAAACAGCACAATTTTTAGAGTCAGTAACCGAAAAAAGCCTGATTTAATTTCAATTACACTGGTCAAATGATTTTGTAACTGACGATCTTCGACATCTTGAACGGCACTGACATTGGGCGATTCCCACGGTCTACTGTCTTGCTTATCGCTAGATTCATGTGAACGTAGCACTATCGCATAGACAGCAGCCAACACTAACACAGCGATTGCTATTGTTTGCGCTATTGACCCCAAGAAACCAAATAGCCCACCCAATAAGGTTAATACCAACACGGCTAATATGGCTTTGAAAATCATGTCGCCATTGCTGTTTAAAAAGGGTTGTGGTTTGGGTTTGCTGGTAGAAGAAAAATGATTAGCGATAGTCTCGCGTATTTTTTCGGGCTGTTCCACCAGCGTAGAACGGTTAGCATCAACATACTGTTCAATGTCTTTGCGCAATTGTTGTTGCTCATAAATGACATTGCGAGCTTGTCCAGGATGGGCGACATAAAAGGCATTCGCGCCGTAATCATGACTAAGCAAATAAGAGCCTAGGTGGGCATTATCTTGATAATCCTGACAATAACCATAAACGGTATTCATAAATACCGAATTGTCGTTAATTAAGTCGTTGATAAAAGTACTGACCTCACCGTCAATATTGGCTTCAAAAACCAATAAAGCAGGCGTAGCAGATAGGTTGCCTGACGGATGATTGCTGGGAATAATAAAAAAACTACAGTAATGTAGTTGCTGATAATTGGAAAATTGAATAACGTCATTTTTCTTTATATCTTTGCCAATTGGCTTCAGATAATCTGTTAACGCTTGCAGTGAATCGGGCTTGATTGCCGTTATCACCGTCATAGGGTTCTGTTGCATAACACATCCTCTACTAAAGTTATTATCGAGTTGGCATAAGAATCCCCCGTCAAACTTTAGTTTTACTCCTGACCTTAAAATTAGGAGGCAAAGGAATTAAAGCTCAGAGTATTATGATGTGATTATTCTCCATTTCTACGTTGTCCAGGTTTTTGCCAATACTCGCTGCTTCATTAATTATTCGGTGTGTTCTTAAACCGTCGATAACGTATCGCTAAACCAGTTTGAATACAATGTTAAATTTTATCTGGTAATTGGACGCTAAAAATTCATAGTGTTTACTTGGGCTACTTGCTACTTCAAATCACAGTTCTTTTAACGCATTCTTACGCATTCTGGAATAAAAATCTTCCATGACTTCAATAAATGAGCTTTGTTTTTGCCAAAATGCGGGGAAATCGCCGCCTTTTTTAATGAGCATAGCGGGGACTATTGCAGGTGTGCTGGGTTCTATGCTTTTGGGTAAGGGTTGTTGTCCATGCCAAAAGTTATTTAGGTTGATGTGTTGTGGGGGATTGGTAACGAGTAGCGGGCGCGTGTAAAAACTATTCACTGGCGTTAATTCAACGGTGGCGTTGCTTTTCGCATCACTTAATATTTTTCCTAATGGTGTGTTGGCTAATTGTTGCAATAGTTTTTCAGGAGCTAAGCCGCGCATTTCAAATAATAGAAAAGGATCATTGTCCATGATTTCTGCTAGACGATAGCAAATGCCCGCGATATGTTTACAGGGAACGGCATAATCAGGGCAATCACAGCTTACTTTAAAATCTTTGTAATCATTGGGCAGTAGGTGCGTGCCGACACTTTCAAACACAGTTTCAATGTTTTCTGGAATTTCATTCAATAATAGTCGAGAGATAAAACTGGCTTTTTGACTGAGTTTTTGAATAATTTTTTTCCATTGTGCTTCGGATAAATGGCTCATTTGCACACTGACTTTATAGGTCGGTTCCTTATAAACACCAAAATAGGGATTGACGTTACCGCGTATTTGGGCGTTCACTTTACCGTCTTTTAGTAGCCATTGTTTGATACGGTTATCGGAGGAATAAGAACGACCGCGTTGCAAACGTCCTCTGTCGGTAAAGTCTTCCAGAGCTTCAATAAATCGTTGTCCCCACCACGTTTTTGCATATTTGCTCATGTCAGTTTTCCATAATGCTGCGTTTATTGAGGGCGATTAGTTCTTTAAATGCTTGATTATCGAGCTTGGTTAGCCAACTTTCATCATTGCCAACGATGCTATCCGCCATTTTTTGCTTGTCACTAATCATAAGGTCGATGCGTTCTTCTAAGGTGCCTAAGGTGATGAATTTATGCACGAAAACATTTTTTTTCTGACCAATACGAAAAGCGCGGTCTGTAGCTTGGTTTTCAACGGCTGGATTCCACCAACGGTCAAAATGAAACACATGATTGGCTTGGGTTAAGGTGATACCGACACCGCCCGCTTTGAGCGATAAAATAAACGCCGCCGCACCTGAGTCTGGGTTTTGAAAATCAGCAATCATCAATTCGCGTTTTGCTCGCGGTGTACCGCCATGTAAATAATGGGTTTTGTAGCGTTTTTCTTTTGCCAGATAGCGTTCCAGTTGTTCGGCTATTTCGGTAAATTGGGTAAAGACTAAGACGCTATCGCCTTCCTGCATGGCTTCTTCAAGCATTTCGCTAAACCGTTCCAGTTTGTGCGAACGCTCAGGTGTAAAAGCACTACCATCTTGTAAAAACTGCATCGGATGATTGCAGATTTGTTTGAGTTTCATCAAGGTGGAAAGCATTAAGCCTTGTCGTTGAATACCCTCAGAATCTTCCAATTGCGCGACCACGTCTTTAACTACGACTTCATACAAGGAAGCTTGTTCTTTGCTGAGATTACAATAAACCTTGTTATCGATTTTGTCGGGTAGGTCTTTGATGATATTTTTATCGGTTTTTAATCGCCGTAAAATAAACGGCTGGATAAGTTTTTTCAAGATTGTTGATTGAATTGGATCATTATCACGCTGTATGGGTAACTCGTAAATTTTGCGAAATTGCGCTTGTTTGCCTAAATAGTTTGGATTCAGAAAGTTAAAAATCGACCATAAATCCATTAAACGGTTTTCTACGGGCGTACCTGTCAACGCTAAACGGGAATCGGCACTGAGCTTTAAAATAGCGGTGGTTTGCGCGGCTTTAGGATTTTTGATGTTTTGCGCTTCATCGAGAACAATTCGCCGCCAGTGTAACGCGCCCAGTAATTTGCTGTCTTTACGCGCCAGTGTGTAAGAAGTAATCAATAAATCATGTTGTGTACATAGTTGCTTAAAAGCTTCGACATTCTGTTCACGATCACTGCCGTGATGAATCAACGTCGTTAAATGCGGGGCAAATTTTTCAATTTCTTTTTGCCAGTTGCCGATGACAGAAGTAGGAGCAATCAATAAAGTTGGCGCGGGCTGATTTTGTTCGCGTTCTAAAATTAACAGGCTAATAACCTGCATGGTTTTCCCTAACCCCATGTCATCGGCTAAACAACCGTTTAAGCCCAAGCTTTCCAAATAACACAACCATGCCACACCGCGTTTTTGATATTCTCGCAGTTCTGCCTTGAGTTGTTCAGGATTGGCTATCGGCTCTAATTGGCTATCATCGGATAATTTTGCCAACATAAGTGCCAGACTGTCTTGGCTGTCCAGTTCAAATTCATCGGCTTGTTCGGCGATCTTTTTCAATAAGTCAGCAACTGACAGCTCTGGTGGATTGTCATTTTGTTGCTGCAACAATATCAGCATTTCCTGCATTTTATCGCGGTCTAGCTCCATCCATTGACCACGAAAATGAATCAATGGGGCTTTACTATCGACTAGCTGTTGCCATTCTTCAGGGCTTAAGGCTTCATCACCGATGGCAAGCTGGTATTGGTAATCGGTCAGTGTACTCATCGAAAAATAGCCACCTGCACTGGCGGTCACCGATTTACTTTTTCCAGAACTACGCAAACGAATTTTTGCACGGCGACGACCTTTAGGCGTTAGCCATGCGGGAATAATAATTTTAAAACCAGCATCTTCCAATATCCACGCGCTTTCTTTCAAAAATTCAAAGGCTTCATTCAAATCAAGCAGAACGTGACTGGGTTCGCTATCTTCCATGCCTTGCCATAATTTTGCATAAATACTAGCAGCCTGGGCTAAATTAACTAATATCTGCTGTTCAATCGTGTCGCCGAACTGCGACTGTAGCATTTTATAAAAGTGTTTTTTGTGCGCCCAAAAATCAGCCAAATCTAATTTAAGCGAGGGGTCTTGGTGTGAGGATAAAAAGAACACTAAACGCCATTGATCAACATTGTCTGGATCAGCTTCAAGCAATTGCAAGCCTAGTTGTAAGCTGCTTTTTGCCTCAGTACCCAATAGTTTTTGTTGCCATTGATGCCAGTATTTATAGTCATCAGGCAGATTTTGACAGGTTTGAAGCGGCTTTGCTGTTTGTTTTTGCAACAGCATGGTATCCAAAAAAGCGTGCCGAATTTTATTAGTAAACACTTGCGGCATATCAAGTGCAGCGGTGCTAAGCAATTCATTAATGACGACTTCGGCAAAATGGCGTAGCAAGGATTCAGGTTGATAGTGTTGACTACAAGCCAGCGGCATTTGGGTAATCGCTGTTTGTATCAAACCCTCATAGTTGCTGGACACCGCTTGCCACCGTCGATACAACTCATTATTTTTGCCCGATTTTCGGCTTAATAGTAGCGGAATATACTGATCTTTAAGTATTTGTTGTTTTAACGATTGGCTAAAGTAATACCAGAATAAGAAATCACTGCCGATATGGCTATTAATAACCTGATAGCAACACAAAAAATGAATATTGTTAATGGCTTTTAGTGGTTTGGATAACGGATAAGCGTACACCTGCCAATCTTGTAAAATGATGGTCTCGTCTACTTCAACAGATTGTAATTCAGGTGATGGCAGTGGTTTATCTGTAACAGTCGGTAAAAGCAGTGACAGCAATCTGCCTTGCCCTGCACTAATGGGGCTGAGCATTAACTCAGTTTTTAAGAATTCTAAGCAGTGTTTTTCAGATAGGTGCTGTGGATGTAGTGGGATTTTACCCCGCTGTTTAACGTCATCACTTTCCACCCACAGGTAAAAATCGCCCGATTGAATAAAGTCTTGTGAGTCTTTTGGAACCCACGCACCATGTATTACATTCATAGAGAGTTGTCTGTGTCTAAATTAAAGATCAATACGAATACCAAGTTCGATCACCCGCTCAACAGGGATTCTAAAAAAGTCTATCGCACTGGCGGCATTGTTAAATAAAAATAAAAACAAGGATTTGCGCCATTCGGGTAACGGGGTTCTTTTTTTGAAAGTAAGTTGTTCACTACCAATAAAAAATGAGGTGTTATTAAAATCCAAATCGATACCTGCTTTCGCACAAAGAGCCAAATCTTGTCTTACATCAGGGTCTTGTTGAAACCCGTAATAAAATTTTATACGGTGAAAATTATGATTTTTACCGAAATTACGAATTTTGATACGGTGTTCATAATCGATATAAGGTTCATCTTTGGTGACGATGGTCAACACGATGATTTGTTCATGCAGCACATGGTTATGTTCAAAATTATGCAAAAACACTTGCGGCACACCATGCAGGGTTTTGGCTAAATAAACCGCCGTACCTTGGGTGATAACCGCTGGATGATGCAGAACTTTTTCTTCTAAATCCTCAAACAATACCCGATTTTCATCTGCATACTTGGCAAGTAAAGCACGACCTTTAATCCATGTCGTCATAATTAAAAATAACACCCCGCCTATTACTAACGGCAACCAGCCGCCTGTGGGAATTTTTAAACTGTTGGCAAACAGAAATAAAAAATCGACCGTTAAAAAGGTGGCTAAAAATAAAATACTGGTTGATTTTTTCCATTGCCATAGTCTCTGGATGACTATAAACGCTAATACGGTATCGATAATCATCGTCCCTGTCACCGCGATACCGTAAGCGGAAGCCAGTGCGGATGAGGATTGAAAGCTCAATACCACAACAAATACGCAGACCATCAATAACCAGTTAACGGTCGGCAAATACACTTGTCCAATTTCTCGCCCTGAGGTGTGCAAGATTTTCATGCGCGGACAATAGCCTAATTGTATCGCTTGCCTAGTCACCGAAAACGCACCTGAAATAACGGCTTGCGAGGCAATTACTGAGGCAAATGTTGCCAATACTAATAGCGGATACATTGCCCAATGGGGAGCTAATAAATAAAATGGATTTTTTACTGCTTCAGGATGCTCTAGTAATAACGCGCCTTGTCCAAAATAATTCAGTAACAGGGCGGGAAACACAAAACCAAACCACGCATAACGAATCGGCTTTAAACCAAAATGTCCCATATCTGCATATAATGCTTCCGCGCCTGTGATTGCCAACACCACCGAACCCATAATTAACAAACCTTTCCATCCGAGTTCAATTAATAAATGTACCGCATAATAGGGGTTAACTGCCATGAGTACATCGGGTACTTTAAGGATATTGATAACTCCCAAAACAGCAAGAACCGTAAACCAAATACACATAATCGGCATAAATAAAATGCCGACTTTTCCTGTTCCCTTGGCTTGCAAAACAAATAAGCCACCCAGTACCGCAATAGTAATGGGTAGCACATAATGACTGGATTTAGGGGCTACAATTTGCAAACCTTCAACCGCACTTAATACCGAAATAGCAGGCGTGATAATGCCGTCGCCATAAAATAAGGCAGCACCAAATAAACCAATGGTCAAAATAAAGCCTTTAAGTTTGAGCGAATCTTTGGAGCTGTTCAACGCTAAGGACATCAGTGCCATGATTCCGCCTTCGCCTTTATTATTCGCTCGCATAATAAAGGTGGCGTATTTAATGGCAACCACTAAGGATAATGACCAAAGAATCAGCGATAACACCCCTAATACATGGATTCTATCAATCTGTAAATGATCGCCAAAAACTTCTTTAACTGCATATAACGGGCTAGTACCAATATCACCAAAGACTACGCCTATCGCGCCTAGGGACATTTGTATTAGATGATTTTTAGAATGAGATGTGCTGGATGTGGACATATCTGTGCATTAATAAGGGTTTGTAGGTGTTAACTGGGAATTATACCCAATGTAGTATTTCAAAAATCAAGTTGTTGTCGATAGTTAATAATTTAGTTAGCTAAATTTATCAACCAATGCTGAATTTTATCGGTTGCTAGGCGCGTTAATTGTGTAAATCCTAGCACAGCTCCTGCCGCGTCTGGGCTTGCGCTAGCCTGTTCTAATTTAAAAATTTGCGTTGCAATAAGACGATCGCTCTGTGGCTGGTAAGCATTAACTACCATAGCTAGCACGACTCGCGCTTGCTTCGGGCTATCGAATTGCTGTTCAAAATTGAGTAGTTGAATCTGTAATCGCTGTTTTGTGGGGTTCATGCTAGTTTGTAATTGTTGTTTAAACAATTCGGACGGTGGCGCGATCCATTGATCTAAACTGTAACAGCGTAACCGTGTGGGTTCAGAATAAAGTAAGCGAAACTGAATACATTCATTGGCAAGCCATGCGGGTGAATCAATGCTAACCTCTGATTTTTCCAGTGATTGTGTCCCTGTTGGCAAAGTATATAAACCAAAATCATGCCGTGCAGGTTGCTTGTTAGTGAAACTACACGCCGCGCTAAGCAGGATTATTAACCCAATAACTAAGTGTTTCATTTGCTCTCCTCATAACCCGCTTCACCTGGTCCTGGTTCTGAGGACTTAGGCCCTAGTAACAGTGACTGGGGGTTATTTTCTAGTAAGGTAGCCGTACTTTTCACCTGTTGTGAAGTCGATTGTAATTCTGTTAGCAGTGTGTTCATTTTGGGTAAGGTGGATTGCATCATCATATCGCCTATGTTTTTGCCCGTATCCGCAAACTGCCCTGCTTTATCGGTAAAGTTGCCTGTTTTAAAGCTCAATACGCGCAGTTCTTTGCTTAAGGTTTGTAATTCATTGGTTAAATGATTGATGTGTTTTAAGGTATCTTGGGCATCGTGGGTTAAGGCGGGAACACCTGCCAGTGCGGTATTGATACTTTTATTCAAATCGTTCAATTTTTGGCTGAGCGTTTTTAGATTTCCCAAAATATCGCCGATATTTTCGGTGTTTTCATCAGTTAATAAGCCATCCAAGCGCGTCATTATAATATCGGCTTTTGCCAACAAGCGTTCACCTGAGTCTAATAATTTGTCGGTGATTGAAGGGCGTAAAGGAATACGATTAGCGGTATCACTGTTATTAGCGGGTAAGCGTTCGGTAATTTTACCTTCATCGGCTAATTCAATTTGAGTTAACCCCGTCACGCCTTTTAAGCGCAGGGTTGCATAAACGCCTTTGGTGAGTACAATTTTGGTATCAACTTCAATCGGCACCAAAATAATACCTGAGTCATTGGGATCAAACTGCACACTGATGACTTTACCAACCTCAATGCCACGAAAGAATACTGTTGATTGCGGATTAAGCCCTGACACTGACGCACGTGTAGCAATAGTGTAAATATCCCGCTTTCTATCGAAATGCCCCATCCAAAAAATAATGACAGCGGTGATAATGGCTAGCACCAACAAAAATAAACCTGTCATTAATGCGTGATTATTTCTACCCATAACGAAATACTCGTTCAGCGCGTTTATTGTGAAAAAATTGCTTAACAAAGGTATGTTGACACGCCAACACACCATCTAGCGTTCCAAAAGCCACGAGCTGATGCTCCGCTAATACCGCCACTTTAGTACATAAATCACGCAGAATATCTAAATCATGCGTGACCATCACTGCGGTGAAATTAAGTTCTTTATGCAGTTCAGCGAGTAAATCAACAAAATCTTGACTGGCAATCGGGTCTAAGCCCGCAGTAGGCTCATCTAACAACAATATACTCGGTTCTAAAATCAATGCCCGTGCCAATGCCACGCGTTTAATCATACCGCCAGATAAATCCGCTGGCATTAAGCGTGCATCACTTTCAGTTAATCCCACCATAATAAGCTTCATAAATACTAATCGATGCACGATGTTTTCATCATGAAAGCCCAATTCGCGTAGCGGAAAAGCGATATTATCAAATACATTCAACGCACTAAATAACGCGCCTTTTTGAAATAATACTCCGAAACTACTGAGTAACGTTTGCCCCTGATTCGCTTCACTGATAGATTGTCCCAAGACGAAAATCTCACCTTGACTAGGTGAATGCAAACCGATAATTTCGCGCAACAACGTGGTTTTACCACAGCCAGACGCGCCCACCAAGCCTAGTATTTCCCCTGCGGGCAAACACAAATTAAGGTCTTGATGAATGACTTTATCACCAAAATGCGTCCACAGGTGTTTCAATTCGATAGCACAGCTTACACTCATGGCATTCCCACACTCATAAACAATATCGCAAACACTGCATCGACCATAATCACAATGGTAATAGCGGCAACCACAGAATTAGTGGTTTCATTACCCAAACTTTCGGTATTCGGTTCAATACGAAAACCAAAATGGCAGGCAATCAGCGCGATAAATAAACCAAAAGTCGCACTTTTAATCAAACCAATAAACACATTGAGCAACGGCACAACATCGGGCAGTTTCATAAAAAACTGCATCACACTTATATCCAATGTCGTTTGCGCGGCAAACATACCACCCAATAAGGCGGTGATGCTCGTCCAAATACTTAACAGCGGTAACACAAGTGTCAACGCCATCACCTTAGGAAAAACCAAACGCACAGAATGCGAAATACCCATTGCCGACAGCGCGTCCAACTCCTCAGTCACGCGCATAATACCAATTTGCGCACTCATCGCAGAACCTGAACGCCCAGCAACCAAAATAGCAGCCAATAAAGGACCTAATTCACGAATAATGCTCAAGCCCAAAATATTAATAATATAAATTTCCGCGCCGAACATTTTTAATTGCAGAGCTGATAAATAACTTAACACAATACCAATTAAAAACCCCACCAATGCCGTGATACCTAAGGCTCTGACTCCTGCATCGTAAATCGTGATAGAGATTTCTGCCCAAGGAATATCTTGTGGATGGACGAATAAATAAATACTATCTAATACCAACTGCCCTAATAAGCTTAAAAAACTCAATACCTGTATCCAAAAGTTTACGGCAGTTTGACCGCAATTCTCTAACAGCGAACGAAAACGAAACGGCGTGACTTCAATAGTGCCAACAGTTTGTGCTTGCCAACGGGCGAGTAAGCCTTGATGTTCAGGCTTTATTTGCAACGCACTCGGCATTTTTTCACCCCATGCTTGCCAAAGTATCAAAGCCGCACCGCTGTCCAAGACATTCACACAACGCATATCCCATTGTTGGGTTTTATTTGCGCTGATGTTTTTGAGTTTTTGCTGTATATCCACATTCATCGATAAGCTACGAATATTCCAACAGCCTGATAATTTAACGCACACTTGACCAGCATCTTGCTTGAAGACTTCTAATACAGGCAGTAAATCTGGATTTATTGGCGTATTTGTCATAGATTATTGGGGTAGTGTATTATCTGTTATTTTTACTTTTGAGCATGATTGCCAGTCCTTTATAAAGACTAGCAGTCATTAATATCGCTATAACAGATTTAACCCATCACCCAGAAAATGAGTGAATGTTTTTTGAATCTTCTGACGCACTAATATAAATATTACTAATATTTAAAATGCTGGCGATTTTACTAACAAATTCCGTTTCATTTTTACAGTAGATAATGGCATTTTGATAGGTAAAGCGGTATTCATTGTGAATATGATCTAGGCAAGTGATGACTAGGGATTTATTTTTTGTACAGCGTAGATAATCATCTTTATTTATCGCATATTCCAATAATGATACATCGAGCAGCGCGATTCTTAACGCGCCTTGATATTTATTAGTGATATTAGTTTCATTAGGATTTTTACTAATATTATGCGGTATGGATTCATTGGATAAAGGACCATCACCATGTCTGGTTTGATAGGCGCGAGTTATTAAATAAATCGACAGAGTTTCATGCCCTAATAAAGTTAATATATTTTTCGTGTCGGTATTTGAGCGGGTAACGTGGGGGAAAAAACCAATATTTTTATCGAGCAGTAAACCTTGCGATCCTTCAAATAAATAACTGTAATTATTTTTTGGTACATCGTGGCTTTTTTCAATATAAATAGAATGAGTAATAAGTTCGCAGCATTCTAAAAAATTACTTAAATTCACCTCGTCATAACCCGAATAAAAGGCTTTTATTAACGCTAGTTTGGTTTCTAATACCCAAGGATAAAATAAATCGGCAAAGGTTAAGGAATAATGATGTTCTTCGCGGTTTATCGTATCGCCAACACCCACACCACAACTGCCATGTTTATTATTTTTTTGGTTATACGCTATATCGTAAGGCGTGGTCACTGGACAATGCGCATCGATAAATAATAATGGTTTAAACCCTTTATCCAATAATACTGATAATTCATTAACGATACCAATGGGGTCAATGGTACAGAACTTGGAAAAATAACTGGGTGCGCCTTTTAATGTTCCTGCACAAAAATTAGAAAAAACGTGACGAATTCCATTGCTGACAACGGTATGTCCTGCTTGTTGTCCACCTGAAAAACGAATAACTAATGGATTAGTTGATTGGGAACAAAGATAATCGATAAACAAACCTTTACCTTCATCCCCATAACCTAAACCTATTACTGCCTTGTTTGCCATTGTTATAAAATAATCGGAGTTTTTTCTTTGATAATATCGTCTGGTCGCGCTGCTGAAGCGGTTACTTTAGACACTATATCAGGGATTATTTTGGCAATCTCCGCGTGTTTTTCCACCAGAATGAGCTTGTCACCCATTAATTCTTTCCAACCATCCATTACAGTTTGTTGGCTACCTGAGGAGGTTTCTTTAATATGCAGATGGTAAACATGATAATGTTCACGCGCTTTATCCAGTAATACACTGGCAGAGTAATTTTGATACTGCCCATTACCCATTATCTTTTTAAGAGCTGTCGCAGGTAATTCGCGTAACGTGGGTTCATCACCAATGGTAAAAAGAAAGCCTTTTTGTTGTCTTTTTTCAACGCTGTCTAATACAGTATGGAAACCTGCAAAATACCACGCTAATAAATAACTTTCGCCACCATTACCACCGCCACCGCCTTCGAGATAGACTTCGGTTAGCCATTTATCCAATAATTCATCGCTGGATTCAAACTGCCCGACTTGTAAGGGACTGTTATCGCATTCATGATCGCCAATGGCTAGAAATAATAATTGTGGGTCTTTAATATTACGTTGAATAATATTACCCATAATTTTAGGCAAACCTTCTTTCACAAGAAAGTGTGGGATAGACCCCATAGAACCAGTGACATCCAGTGCTAAGATAATCGACACGGTATTAGGATGTTCATCAGAATCTCTGGATTCTCGAAGCATTATGCCATGCGGATTCATCGCATTGCTGGCACTTGGTGAGAATATTTCGCTGGCAGGTTTGGTGGTATAACCCAGTGTTGTTGCTCTTGTTGTTCTATCATCGAGAGAGTAATCGCCCATGCCCATTTTATAATCCTCCAAATAAGTATTGGTATCTTTTTCTGGCTATTTCTAGGGTGATTTCGGTATTGCGGATTTTAATACCTAGTTCAATATCTTTTTCTACATAATCGACAGAAATAAAATCACTGGCGAGAATGAGGCTTTGTGCGTTAGTCGGAGACAGGTCTAACATATTGTCCTGTTCGCGTTTCATTTTTTTAATATTGAGTTCTAGGTCTTCGATTTTACGTTTGTAAACTAGCTCGGTATCTTCGGCAATGGCGGTCGCTCTGTCATCGCGTATTTGTCGGTTATTACGTTTTAGAGAGCTAAAAAACGCGCCCTCTACATCGGAGTCGGATGGAGCGGTTAAATCTTTGTCTTCTTCCATTTTATTTTCCTCTAATGTTAATTGGTAAAGTGAGATGACAAACAGTAGGTAGTGGATTAGTTATAAAACTTTATTTTCCAGTTCGTTTAAATAGATAAATTCTGGAGACTTAACACCTGCTTTTTTTCTGATCTCTATCAATGCAGGTGATTCAAAAAAATGCCTAGCATTATCCAACGATGTCCATTTTGAAAAGTGAACAATGTTGTTAGTATCGTGTTGAACATTTAAAAGCTGATAACTTACTTCACCTGCTTGTTTTCGGATTTCAGCGGCTTGGTCGAAAATTTTTTTCCACGCGGCGTAATCAACGACTTCATGAATGATTAAAACATACTGCACCGAGCTTTTTCCTTTATATCATTGTAATGTGAATGCGTAATAATTAACACATTATCTGAAACAAGGCAAAAGAAGTATTGATGACAAGGAATTTTTAACTATTGATAGCGGTAAAAATAGTAATGTTGTTATGAAATTAAAAAGCTTATTTTTTGACTATTTTGAACCTCAATCGCTTTAACTTTTACTGCTAGCCAATATTTAGTATTGATGATAGTTATTAAAAACAATAGGTTAAGATGATGTTACAAGGCAAATTTTAAGTTTTTTATTATCTCATTATGCAAATTGACACTTTGTTGTAGGGTGGTGAACTGCGTTAGACTAGATTATCTAATAGTTTGCCATTTGACTTATGATAGTAACGACAGTAACTTAGACAACATTTTTAAACCTACCCTCATAAGCCATTAAATGGAACAATTTCATAGAATAAGTCGTTTACCCCCTTACGTTTTTAACATTGTTAATGAATTAAAAGCCAAAGCGCGAGCTGCTGGTGAAGATATTATCGATTTTGGCATGGGTAATCCAGATCAACCCACGCCGCAACATATCGTTGATAAGCTAATTGAAGCGGTACAACGCCCTGATACCCATCGTTATTCGGTTTCTAAAGGCATACCACGGTTACGCAAAGCAATTTGTGACTGGTATAAAATTCGTTTTGATGTTGATCTCGATCCTGAAACCGAAGCCATTGTTACTATTGGTTCTAAAGAAGGCTTGGCGCATTTAGCCCTCGCTACATTAGGTCCTGGTGATGTGGTACTGGTGCCAAATCCTGCCTATCCTATTCATCCTTATGGTGTGGTAATTGCGGGTGCGGATGTGCGCCATGTGCCGATGATTGACGGTGTCAATTTTTTTGAAGAGTTGCAAAAAGCCATTGTTGATTGTTGGCCGAAACCAAAAATGTTGATTCTTAATTTTCCAGGTAATCCCACCAGCGAATGCGTGGAACTGGAGTTTTTTGAAAAAATTATTGCGGTGGCAAAAGAGCATAATATCTGGGTGGTTCAGGATATTGCTTATGCAGATATTGTCTTTGATGGCTACAAAGCTCCGTCAATTCTACAAGTCGAAGGCGCGAAAGACATTGCGGTAGAATTTTTCTCGCTGTCTAAAAGCTACAATATGCCTGGTTGGCGCGTTGGTTTTATGTGTGGCAATAAAGAGTTAGTCTCTGCTTTAGCACGCATTAAATCCTATTTGGATTACGGCACCTTTGCACCGATTCAAATCGCAGCCATTGCCGCCTTAGAAGGCTCGCAAGACTGCATAGTGGAAATTGCTGAAATGTATTGCAAACGTCGGGATGTGTTATGTGATGGCTTAAATGCAATAGGCTGGGCAGTTGAGAAACCCAAAGCCACCATGTTTGTATGGGCAAAAATTCCTGAGCAGTATCAGGCAATGGGATCGCTAGAATTTTCTAAAAAATTATTGTTAGAAGCGAAAGTCGCTGTTGCACCAGGGATTGGCTTTGGGCAATACGGCGACGATCATGTCCGTTTTGGTTTGATTGAAAACGAACATCGTACCCGTCAAGCGGTGCGCGGTATTCGCTTAATGATGAAGAAAGATCAGAAGGCAGCGAAGTAATAATAATTCTGTGAGGTGGGCAAACGATAAAGCTGTTTGCCCACTTATACGGCTGAAAAAACCTCTAAATTTGTTATCAAATCAAGCGATTAAAGGCTTAGCATTCAAGTTAGGCTACCGAGTGAGTTTTACAACTAGCTTGCGTAACTCTTCAAAAACCAGCACTGATACAGCAATGCTCGTAGCTAACAACCAATCTTCCGCACTTAACGGCGCGGTATGAAAAATAGTTTCAGCCGATGACCATTGCACAATGATGATTTGCAATACAATCACACTAAGAATGGATGCCCATAAAATTTTGTTGGCAAAAAAATGTCGATTGAAGGCAGTGCCTTTTTCAGTACGCGCATTAAAGGCATTGAATACTTGAAACAGCACAAAGGTAGTAAACGCTAAGCTAGTAGCATGAAGCTTATCTCCAACTTGCAAATCGACATACAAAACACCTAGCGTGCCGATAGCCATTATTAAGCCATAACTAAATAAATTACCAAAACGGCGTAATGACAAAATACGGTCATCGGGTTTGCGCGGTGCTTCATTCATACTGTCGATGCGAGCAGGATCAACACCTAGCGACATAGCGGGAGGTCCGTCCATAATGATGTTAATCCACAATAATTGTATCGCAGTAAACGGCAATGGTAAGCCTAGCAAGGGTGCAACAGCTACGCATAAGATCGCTCCAATATTGGTGGACAATTGAAAGCGAATGAATTTAACCATATTTTCGTAAATCCCGCGTCCCTCTTTCACTGCTTTGACGATAGTGGCAAAATTATCATCGGTGAGTATCATGGTGGCGGCTTCTTGGGCGACATCGGTTCCTGTGATGCCCATTGCGATACCAATATCAGCACATTTGAGAGCCGGCGCGTCATTCACGCCGTCACCTGTCATCGCAACAATATGACCATACGCTTTTAACGCATTCACTATTCTGACTTTTTGCTCAGGTGCGGTACGCGCAAAAACACCAATGCTGTTAATGCGTTCAGTCAATGCTGCATCATCCATCGTGCTTAATTCAGTGCCGTCAACCACATCACCCACTAAACCGATTTCTTCAGCGATTGCCGCTGCGGTGAGTTTTTGATCCCCTGTTATCATTTTGACGGCGATACCTGCTTTGTGACAAAGTTTGATTGCCTCACATACTTCCGCTCTTGGAGGATCCATGAGACCGACTAACCCGATAAATGTTAGCCCTTCAATGTAGCTAAATAAATCATCTTCCCATGAAAAATCTGCTGTTGGAAATGTCCGCTTGACCAACCCTAATACGCGCAAACCTGTACTTGCCATTTGCTCATTTTGCTGTAACAGGGTGTGGCGTTGAATGGCAACAACATTGCCTTGTTCATCAAGTTCTGATTGACATAACGCCAGCAATACTTCGGGCGCACCCTTAATAAATACGATAACTTCTCTGTCTTGTCGATGAAAAGTTGCCATGAATTTATGTTCCGCATCAAACGGAATTTCAGCAACGCGTGGCAGTTGTTCATTGGCTTGTTCTTTGCTTAAACCGCCTTTGGCAGCAAGCACCAATAACGCACCTTCCATTGGATCACCTAGTACCTGATTGTCCTGAACACAGCTGTCATTACATAACGCCAGTGCTAACAATAGCTCGGTTAAATCCGTTGTTGAATTACTACTAGGTAAAATTTCACCTGCTATTTCATACCCCTCACCGCTGACGCTATAGCGTTGCCCTTTATAATACAAAGCTCGTGCGGTCATTTGGTTCACTGTTAATGTTCCTGTTTTATCAGTACAAATAACCGTGGTACAGCCCAAGGTTTCTACCGCAGATAGACGTTTAACAATGGCGCGTTGCTTTGCCATGCGGTGCATTCCTAACGCGAGCGTGACGGTAACAACGGCGGGTAAACCTTCAGGAATTGCTGCAACTGCCAAGGCAATCGCGGTAAAAACCGTTTCGATGAATTGCGGCGATTGCCAAAACAATTGTGGTAGCGGTCCGCCGCGTAAAAGGGTACTAGCAAATAATACCAGTACGATGAACAACGCGAACAACGCCAAACGTTTGCCTAAACTATCGAGTTGGATTTGTAAGGGAGTCGCTTCGTCTTCTGTTTGCGCCAACATATTGGCTAATTTGCCTATTTCAGTATTCATGCCTGTTGCGGTTACCAGCATTTCTGCCCGTCCACGCACTATCGCATTATTCATATAAAGCATATTAATCCGTTCGGCTAACGGCGTATCGGCATTTTTAAGTTCGTGTTTGTGCTTGGCAACAGGAACAGATTCACCCGTGAAAGACGATTCATCGACTTCTAAACTATTAGCCTTAATAATGCGTCCATCGGCAGGTATTTTATTGCCCGCTTCTAAAATGACAATATCACCTGGCACTAATTGATCGGCAGATAGTTCTTGTATGCTTTTATCACGGCGCACTGTCGCTTGTAACGCCAACATTTTTTTTAGCACAGCTAAGGATTTTTCTGCCTGAAATTCTTGATAAAAACCTAGGCAAGCGTTAATCATCACTACAATCAAAATGACGATACCGTCTGTTAAATCACCAATAGCCGTCGCCAGAATTGCCGCGACAATCAGCACTACAATCAAGACACTTTTAAATTGTGACAATAATAAATGCCAAGCTGGTTCGGGTGGTTTTTCAATGAGTCGATTAAAACCGTAATAGTTCTGCCGTTCTTTGACATCTGCCTGAGTTAAGCCACTGCTTAACTGAGTTGATAGTCTATGCAGTGCTTGCGCAACTGACAAGGTATGCCAATCGTGCTGAATGGGAGTGGGTGCTGTGTTGTTTTTTTCAACAGGATGTAACCATTTTGAAAGCATCCACAAGATAACGACTAGTATCATTGCAGCTAGTAACACAGCTATTATGATAAACGCATAATCATCCAAGAAATCGTTGTAGTCTGACATACTGTTGAAACCATTGAGTAATGTTGAGGGTTACCAAGAATGCTGTTACATACGATTTTTCGTGAATAATGTGTAACACCAGCAAGACATTCTACACGCATAGTTTCTGGTTAAATAACTAGAAACGTAAAAATCAGCATACAAAATTACTAATTATTACTGTAATTAAGCATTGATCTAACCCTATTCAGTATAAAATAGTTAGCATCTTTATTAAGCTGCTACTTTAAACAAACGTTTTAACCCATTTTTGCCGTCAATTGAGTTAAAAAAATACCTCTAATTGACTGCTTAAACCTTCATTTTTATGATTTTAAACTAGATAATTTCATCATGTCAGAACAAAACAACACGACAGATTCAACGCAATCGGCAGTAAAACGCTTGCAAGACTTTATTAACCAACAAATCATCGGACAAGATGTACTGGTCGAGCGTATGTTAATTGGCTTATTAGCCGATGGGCATATTTTGGTGGAAGGCGCACCTGGTCTTGCTAAAACACGCGCCATTAAAGTGCTGAGCAAAGGGATAGAAGCCGATTTTCATCGAGTGCAGTTTACCCCCGACTTGTTACCTGCGGATTTAACAGGCACGGAAATTTATCGTCCTCAAAAAGACGCATTTGAATTTCAAGCGGGGCCAGTGTTTCATAATTTGATTTTAGCGGATGAAATCAATCGTTCACCAGCTAAAGTGCAAGCCGCGTTGTTAGAAGCAATGGGAGAACGGCAAGTCACGGTCGGAAAAATGACTTACCCATTACCGCAATTGTTCATGGTGATGGCAACTCAAAATCCCATTGAACACGAAGGCACTTATCCCTTACCCGAAGCGCAATTGGATCGGTTTTTACTGCACGTTAAAGTGGATTATCCCAGTGCTGAACACGAAAAAAATATCCTGCATTTAGTTAGAGCCGAAGCACGGCAAATTCACCCAGATTCAAAACAGGAAAAAAGCTCATCACCCTTTGTACCACTAAGCCAAGCGACCCTATTTGAAGCGCGTAATGAAATACTCGATGTATTCATGGCAGATAGCTTAGAAAATTATTTATTACAAATCGTGTTAGCAACCCGCAACCCAGCGGCTTACGGTGCAGACTTAGCCTCGTGGTTGCAATATGGCGCAAGTCCACGCGCCAGTATTGCTATTGACCGCTGTGCTAAAGCCAAAGCGTGGCTAGCACAACGCGATTTTGTCGCGCCTGAAGATATACAAGACATCGCTTTTGATGTGTTACGGCATCGCATAATCCTATCTTATGAAGCCGAAGCCGAGGGTATTACTGCCGATCATGTCATCAAAGAACTGATTGCCCGCATTGCCGTCCCTTGAGTACCATGTTAAAAAAAACAAATATTGATGCCAGTGAACGGGTTTTTATCTCGCTAAAAACTCTGATTAATCTCGCAAAACCTGCGGCAAGCTTAAATCTAAAACGCCGCTCTATTCGTGCGCAAACCAGCGGCGGTTATTTATCGCACTTTAAAAGTCGCGGTATGGAATTTCAAGAAGTGCGTGCGTATCAAGCAGGGGATGATATACGCAATATCGATTGGCACGTTACCGCACGGACGGGTAAAGTTCAAACCAAAGTGTTTCGAGAAGAACGCGAACGCCCTGTGTTTATTTCTGTCGATAACCGACTCACAATGCACTTTGCCACTCGCGGGGTTTTTAAATCGGTATTAGCGGCTAAACTAGCAGGATTATTAGCGTGGGCAGCGCAACACCAAGGCGATCGTATTGGTGGACAATTTTTTTCTGATTCAAATTGCCGTGAATTAAAACCCCAAAATGGTAGACACGCAGTATTGCGTTTTTTAAGTGCGTTAGTCAGTGGTAATGACTCTGAAAGACCAGCCGAAAATGCCCCCGTCATTGCCTTAGATCATGTACTCGCCCGACTGACACAACACGCTCATCCTGGTAGTTTAGTCACTATCATTAGTGATTTTCGCGGCATAAATGATGCGTCAGAAGTGCATCTGGCTAAATTGTCACAACATTGTGAAGTGGTATTAATTTTTATCTATGACCCACTGGAAAATAATTTACCCAGCCAAGGTCGCTATCGATTTACCGATGGTGAGCGTGATGTGCTGATTGATGCCAGCGATCAGCAACGTTTATTAACCTATCACCAACATTTTGAACAACGACTAGAACGATTACAGCAATTTGCAAAAAAGCGCGGCTTAACCTTTATGCAATGCAGTACCGCAGACGATCCTATTCAGTGCTTACGATGACCCAACAATAACTATGCAGCCAACTCAACTCCCGCTTAAAGAATTACGTTTACCCGTACCAATTAGCCCAGACGCAATTGGCTGGTTTCCTCCTGCTATTGGTTGGTGGTTGCTGGTATTATTGATTCCTTTGTTTATCGTATTTTTATACAAGTGTTACAAATATTTCACTCGCAATACTTCGCTTAAAGCGGCAAAAAAACTGTTGAATACCATTAAAAACAGCACAGCGAACAATAGCGAAAAAACCGCTGAACTGTCGGCATTGCTACGGCGGGTAGCGATTAGTGTTGCACCACGCGCACAAACGGCAAGTTTAACGGGGCAAGCGTGGTTAGCCTTTCTTGATAGTTCATTAAACGATGCACCGTTTACCAAAGGGGCAGGGCGATGTTTAGCAGACGCGCCTTATCGAAAATCGCCGCCCTCTGAACAAGAAATTTTTCAACTCATCAGTCTGTGTGAAGACTGGCTGAAAGCACAAAAAAAATCATGATTCATTTTGCATGGCTCTGGGCATTGCTTGCCTTACCGTTACCGTTATTAGTACGCTGGTTGTTGCCAGTGTGTAATCCTGTCGAACAGGCGGCGTTGAAAGTGCCGTTTTTAAACGACATTGCGGAGTTACAAACCCAAGTAACATTAAAAGTTAATTCATGGGGATTGTGGTTAGCGGCTGTTGCGTGGATATTGTTAGTGCTTGCTTGCGCTAGACCGCAATGGTTAGGTGAACCTATTGAACAGGCGATTAGCGGACGCGATTTAATGATGGCGGTGGATTTATCACGCAGTATGGAAGCACAGGATTTTATGCTCAATAAACGCCCAGTGGATCGACTTACCGCCATTAAAGCGATTGCCAGCGATTTTATTAATCGCCGTGTTAGTGATCGTATCGGTTTGATTCTATTTGGCACACAAGCTTATTTACAAACCCCGTTAACCTTTGACCGTAAAACTGTGCAGACCTTATTGGATGAAGCGGTGATTGGTTTGGCAGGTGATAATACCGCGATAGGTGATGCTATCGGTTTGGCTGTTAAGCGGCTTAAAAATCAACCCGATAATAGCCATGTGTTAATTTTATTGACCGATGGTGCGAATACTGCGGGTGAAGTCACGCCCTTAAAAGCCGCTGAATTAGCCGCAGCGAATAAACTAAAGATTTATACCATCGGTATTGGTGCGGATGAAATGTTAGTACCCAGTTTATTTGGTAATCGTAAAGTCAATCCGTCGCTGGATTTAGATGAAAAAACCCTTATTAAAATTGCCGAAAGTACAGGCGGTTATTATTATCGCGCCAAAAATACCAATGAACTCAATAACATTTATATGCGCTTAGATGAGTTGGAGCCTGTAGAAAAAGATAAACAATATTTTCGACCACGCACCGAATTGTATATGTACCCTCTAGCGTTTGCATTAGGGTTAGTGGCATTTTTGAGTGGTTCAAAACTGAGGTGGTCATGAATCTAGCGGACTTTCATTTTATTAGACCGTACTGGTTGCTGGCGATATTACCCGCCGTCGTTATCTCGGTATTAATGTTACGCAATAAACTCAGTCGTGGAAATTGGACTGCGTGTTGTGATGCCGAACTACTGCCTTTTTTATTGCAAGATAAAACCGTTAATCAAAGTCGGCTATGGTTGACGCTAGGTGTTATCAGTACCTTATTGATGATTATTGCTTTAGCAGGACCCACTTGGCAGCGTTTACCCTCTCCTGCGTTTAGAAATGATGCCGCCTTAGTGATTGCGTTAAATTTATCCACTTCAATGGATGCCGCTGATATTAAACCCAGTCGTTTAACCATTGCCCGCTACAAAATTGCCGATATTTTAAAACAACGTAAAGACGGACAAACTGCTCTAATCGTTTACTCAGGTGATGCCTTTACTGTGACTCCGCTCACCGATGATACCAATACCATCGATAGCCAATTAGCGGCGTTGACCACCGATATTATGCCCAGTCAGGGTAATAATACTGCCGTTGCATTAGAAAAAGCCGTTGCCTTGTTTAAACAAGCGGGCTTACAAACTGGGCAGATTTTATTAATTACCGATACCGTTGAAATGAATGCCACCTTGCCCACGGTAAAAAAACTGGCTAACTTTCAATTATCCGTTTTAGGGGTAGGTACAGAAGACGGCGCACCTATCGCACTACCCGAAGGTGGATTTTTAAAAGACGATCAAGGCTCTATTGTGGTGACCAAATTAAATGTGACTAACTTAAGCAGCTTAGCCCAAGCAGGACAAGGGCTTTATCAAACTCTGACTTCTGATGATGAAGACGTAAAGGCACTATTAAACGCTTTTGATAAGCCCATACAACAAGGCAAAGCCGATAACGACATGATGTTGGAACAGTGGAACGACCAGGGCGCGTGGTTATTGTTATTGGTGTTACCGTTGGGTGCGTTATTTTTTAGAAAAGGTTTGTTATGCGTAGCTTTGTTGGTGTTATTACCGCTACCCAAAAACAGCTATGCGTTTGAATGGCAAGATTTATGGCAACGCCCAGATCAACAAGCATTGAAAGCCTATCAACAAGGCGATTATGCCAAAGCCGCAGAGAAATTTGAAAATCCAAACTGGCAAGCCGCCGCGCATTATAAGGCGGGCGACTATGAAAAAGCCTTAAAAACCTACCAAACGCAAACAGAGCAAAACGCTGATAATATTTACAATCAAGGTAACGCACTCGCGCAAGCTGGGAAATTAGAAGAAGCTATCGCCGCTTATCAACAAGCCTTGAAGCTGAATCCAAACCATGACGATGCTAAATATAACAAAGAGCTAGTCGAAAAAGAGCTGGAAAAACAACCGCCCAAACAAGAGCAAGACAAACAGCAAGAATCCGATCAAAATAAAGAACAACAACAATCGGACAAACAACAATCATCTGAAAATAAAGACTCACAATCGCAGCAACAGCAAAACTCACAAAAAGACCAACAATCTGAGCAGCAAGAACAGCAATCGAATGAACAACAAAAAAACCAAAAGCAAGAAAAGGGGCAAGAACAACTAAAGCAACAAGAAGACTCTAAGCCGAAAGAGCAATCAAAAACCGAGCAGCCTGCGGAACAGAAAAAAGACGACACCAAAAAACAAGCCGCACAACAAGCCAAACCCACCGACTCGTCAGCGAAAAATGAAAAACAACAAGCCAATGAGCAATGGCTAAACCGTATTCCCGATGATCCTGCTGGCTTGTTAAGACGTAAATTTAAGTATCAATATGGTCGTAACTAATAACGGCATTTGTAAAAAAGATTAGTAAATTAAAATGAAATCATTAAACTAAAACAATCCCCTAGTGGAACTGTGCCGCACGGCGTGGCGACTACATCAAGATATAAAGGTCATAATGAATATGTCGAATCAAGAAAAATCTGAATGTAACACGACTTACGACCCTAATGCGGCACTTGAGTTTTTTAAACTTATTGGCAAATTAGAGTCAGTTAACAAAGGGGAAAAATTTTTTGTGCAGGGACAGGCTGGTTTTTTATCCTTCCTGCAAGTCGATAAAATGTATTTATTAGTGGATGGCAGCGTAGCTATTCAAACAGACTATGGAGATATTATCAATATTGAGTCAGGCGAAATATTTGGCGAATTCACTCCTTACACAAGGAATAATGCCACTGCTATCGCTAATACTTCCTGTAAGTTACTATCACTTAGTGAAAAGCAACTTGTGGCTAGTCTTAAGAAAAAGCCAGAGTTTTTGTTTATGCTTATGGATGTCTTAGTCAAATATTTACAGAAAACAGGTGCTGAGAAAAATATTGAAAAAAAAGGGGCTTCCTTGCCTACTAAACATAGAGACACTAAAAAAGATGCTGTATTGAGCACCAAAATGCTCAATGATTTGAGGCAAATACTTGGAGGAAGTGCGCTTACAGTTGTGCCTGAAAATCGCGTAATTTTTCAAAAAGGTGCGGCTGCATCATTGATGTATGTAATTCTTGATGGCACTATGACAATAAGTGTTGGCGATAACGTTGTCGGACGAAGTGGCGCGGGCGATATAGTGGGTGAAATTGCACTGGTAGCTCAACATTCGCGGACGGCACGCGTGGTAGCCGAAACACGCTGTTCGTTACTTGCTATTAATCGGCAAACACTTCTTGAACTGACACAAGCACTCCCTGCCTTTGGCATATCACTACTGCGGGTGTTAATTTCACGTTTACCTACACGCGCTTAACCATCTAACTATTGGTCAAAGGAATATTTTAATGAGTAATTTCAGAATAAATACAGATCGCTTATTAGAAGTCGATTTGCATAACGAAAAAGTCATGGCTATTTCAGGTGCGATGGTTGGCTACATGGGGACAATGAAATTTGAAAAATCTCTGTTAGGCGGTGAAGGTTTATTCGGTGCGCTAAAGCGTAAAGTGACTAACGAAGGCATGTCATTAATGCAAACAACGGGGAATGGTACGGTGTTTTTTGCCCACAATGCCGCAGAAATTACCGTTATACCGTTGGTTAATGAGAAATTATTTATCGAAAGTAGCCGTTTGCTGGCTTACGATGACAGCCTTAAAACTAATACTAGCTTTGCTGGTTTACGTGGTGCAACATCGGGACAGGGGCTATTTACTACTACCATAGAAGGGCGTGGCAATCTCGCTGTTTTTTCGCACGGTAATTTGATTACCCTCGAAGTTGAGCCAAAATATCCGTTGTTTGTTGATCCTGATGCGTTCATTGGTTACAAGGGTAATATCAGTCAAGAATTTGTCTTTGATGTCAACTGGCGCAATATGATTGGTGAGGCATCGGGAGAATCCTATCAATTCAAGTTCACAGGGCAGGGTGTAGTTTACATTCAACCTGCCGAACGCTAAGGAGTTTGCAATGCCGACTTATCAGCAAATTAATGAAAAATTGATGGAAGTTACCCTAAATGGCGAAGCAGTATTCGCCAAAAAAGGCGCGATGATTTCTTATCAGGGCAATGTTGTCTTTAGGCGTACGTTTCTTGCAGGTGGTGGTGTACAAGATTTTGCCATGCGAGCTATTACCCATGAAGGTTATGCGTTGATGGTGGCAGAAGGCACAGGAAAAGTGTATTACGGTTACAACGGTTTTTTTGTCAGTATTATTCAGGTGGTGAATGAAACTGTGTTTGTTGAAAGTGACACCTTATTGGCGTTTGATGCACGCTTGCGCACTGGCACAATGTTTTTGGGTAATCAAGGCGGAGTGCAAGGGATTTTGCGCGGTGCAGTCAGTGGTCAGGGTTTATTTACTACCACACTACAAGGCACAGGCGAGATTGCCATTTTATCGGATGGTAATGCCATTGGTCTGCCTGTTACCCCGCAACAACCCGTGTTTGTTGATCCAGATGCCTATATTGCCCATAAAGGCGATTTAAGTTCTAGCATTGTCACTGATCTTAATTGGAAAAATCTCATCGGGCAAGCTTCGGGTGAATCCTATCAAGTTAAGTTCACAGGGCAGGGGACTGTGTACATTCAAGCGAGCGAGCGTTAATCATGACTAGCTATAATCCTAATACTTTACCTAAAAACGACAATCTGAGCCGCTTCGCCTTTGTCGTGGATGTAGAAGAAGAAATTTTCATCCGTAAAGGAAAAATGGTCGCCTTTTACGGACAATTGCAATTTGAATCCCTTGGCTCTAGTGTTGTCGATATTTTGATTAAGCAATCCTTCAATGCCCCCGCTTACATTCAGCACTTTATTATTGCCAAAGGACATGGGCAGTTAATTCTGGGTGATAACGGCAACGACATTGCCAGTTATGATTTAGACAATGCTAATATGACCATTAAAGCCAAGCATTTGCTGGGCTTCACCAAAGATATTGTTTGCCAAGAATCCACCATGATTGGTTTTTTAACCTTAATGGGGACTGGCAAAATACTTGCCTCTAGTAATGGTCCTGTGCATTTTCTTGATTTACCCTGTCGTGTTGATGAACAAGCAATACTGGGCTGGGCAGATTGTCCAAGTCCGTCCTATCGCTATGATTATGCGCACGTCAATGACTTACTTTCATTGGTAGGTGTCATGACGGGCATCACTTTATCAGGCGAAGAAAAACAAATTGATTTTAGTGGTGAGGGAACGGTATTGATTCAGTCCTCTGAACTGTCGTTAGGAAGCCCGACACTAGGGCATTTGTTATCACAATTACCCGCATTGGGTCGCAATGAATTGAACAGTTTAAGCGCGGCTGTTGCACAACAAATAACCAGTCAAAATCGGTAATTTGACATAGACTGAATTGAAACGGGTTTGCCATTCCTCCCAATAATCGGGATAAAAACCATCACCGCGCAATACGTCATATTCATGACGTAATTTGATGAGTTTGCTATAAACCGCTTTCAAGGACTCGCCGAATTTATCGTTTGGATAATCCCAATGTAAGGGGCGTGGCTGAACACGGCGGCGGGTGCGGTCAGCATGGCGGTTTACCATAGCATTCCTCCATGAGATTTGTCCTACAGCAATATGCGGAGGAACGATGCGCTTCTTTCGTCAGCACATCCTATAGCTCTTTTGCAATGAAGACGCTGGAGCGTCAACTGCTGCATTCCAACGCAGAGCGTTGGAACGATTAAAAAGGTACGCACAGCGTACCCTACACGGCTGTCCGAAGTTTTTCCTTGAATCCACGATTGCCGCGTTCGATTAGTTTATTGTGTCGGTCTATCGTCTCAATAGTATTTTTTAAGATGTTCTTATAACCATCCTTCAATTCATATTCAAAAGTCACGGTATCAGTTTTGAAGACCCATTGCTGAGAACCTAGTGCTAAAAAACTATATTCCTCGCCTTCAATTTCGAGAACGTGTGCATGAAGTGCGTTTTTATTTCCACCCTTACTGGGCGGTCTTGAAGATTCTTTAAGGTACATTGTGTAGGAGGATATTTTTTTATTTTCGATTTTTAGAGCAGTCACTTTGTTTTCCTTAGTAATTATTTTCAGTTGTGTAAGTGGGCAAACTGTTTGCCTACTTTAAAAGACTAATGAGAAGAAACTAATCTTATCGTGCTGTGCTACTTGCTGGATGCTTTTACCATTAAAAACATAAATAGTCAGGTAGGGTACGCTGTGCGTACCGTTAAATCGTTGATTATGAAAAGGTACGCACAGCGTACCCTACACGGCTTACTTTATTTTTTGCTGTTTTTATTTTTCCGCTAGGGTCTGTCATTGCCAAATAGTTCTTTCAACGCATTAGTCTGAAGTGGAGCGTTCTGTTCATTTATAACTGGGTTTCCATCTTTGTAGTTCTCTTCTGCTTTCTTCTGTCCATTGTCATAAGGTAACGGTACATATTTACCCGTGAACGGTTCGTTACTATTAGGGATATAAGCAATATCATTTCGATATTCTATAGTCGTTGTTACGACCTCATAAACCTTAACATACCAAGTTAAAACCAGCGATAAAGTGAGCAAAAACACGACAACGATAATTTTAGTTTTTTTACTCCATAGCTGTGTAGCTATGTTGTTACCTATTTTATGAGCAAGTGTATTATCGACAAAATTATCCGTGTGCGGTGGCGTAACGTCTTTGGGTGGTTTGAGAGTTAGCGGTATGACTACCATCCAACATACTGCCGCAATGTCGGCATTTCTTGGCAATCGCTAAGATTTTTTCACCACAAAAATCACAGTTTTTTGTGGCTTCTGGTTCTGGCGGTGTTGATTGTGTGAGTGATAGCTCGATTGAACCGAGGGCATTTTTTCCTAATACCGTTATCGGCGCACTGCATTGTTTGCATTTACCTGTTTTGGTTTCTAAAGGGATTCGCTCGTCACTGAGATAATGACTGGTATTACAGTTTTTGCACACAATTTCCATAGCTATCCTTATTGATAAAAAGAATTTTTCAGTAGTCAGGCTGATACGTTTTTAATCACTCATTACAATCTGGGTAAAATCATTTTTAGCTCTGTTCCAAAATATCATTACTGCCCCCGCCTTGCTCAAAAGGGGAATAAAAAAATCCAGCATTTGCCAATGTAATGCTACTTGGTTCATTTGCTGCACATTCCCAATAGCCTTTGCCACAAGCCGTTTGGTAGGTGTTGGGTTCTGCTAAATCAATCGCCATTGGTTCAGCATTCCAATCAAGGTCATTATCGATACAATCCATTCATAATTATCATGGTTCGATAGTTTAACCGCTAACGCGCCTTTGCTGGTGTTAATACTGGCTAATAAAAAAGCGTAATCTGGTTTTCCATCGCCGTTAAAATCCGCTTCTACGCTTGCGTTTTGTGTGGGTGATTCTTTTCGAGCGGGTTCTTTTGCCAGTTCTTGGGCGGTTGGTAATCGCAAACCAGCGGGGTATTGTGGTGTTATTTGGTTTTTTAATCGGCTCAGGTGTCAATGTAGTGCAATAGCGCGTAGGGCACCGCAATAGGCTTGCCGTAGTGTGCAGCATGATGACAACAATCATTCTACGGGTTGATGATCCAATTCACTAAGCGACGGGTAGTGCGTCTAAGTTGAAGTAGTATCAGAAATATATAAGTTCACGTTCAAATACTTTCTGCCCTACAGACAAGTGGGTGGTTTGGGTAATCCTGCTAATTTACAAGCATCGCGTAGTGGAGCGTCGGGGAATAAGCTGTGTAAATAGCGGCTATTGCCTTTGTCTTCGCCTAAGGTTTTGGCAATGGCTTTGGTAAAAACACGCATGTTGGGTAGGTGTTTATAGTGCTGATAATAATCGCGGATGAAGTGAATGATTTCCCAATGGGCGGGGGTTAAAACGATGTTATTTAATTGTGCGTGTGTGGTTGCTACGCTTTCATTCCAATCCGCTGCATTGATTAAAAAGCCTTGTGATGTGGTTTCTGGCATTACGACCATGATTGAATGACAGAATGTTTGACGGTTAAGGCGACTAACTGCGGATAATCGATGACGCTAATGCCTTGCACCAACTCTTCTGTGCTGATACCGAGCACTGTTAAGGTGTCGGCTAATACATAAAGTCGATGATTTTTGAGTAATGCGTTTAAGGTTTGATTTAATTCGCCGTATTGTAATAATCGCAACACAGCATTATCAAGAAACACCAGTTCATCGCCATCCGCGACGCGCTCGAATACGGCGGTTTCAATCGGTGATTGTGAAATAAGATGTAACACGTTAATTATTATCGGTTAATTTAAGTCCGATGATACCGAGGATGACTAAGGTAATGGAGAGCAAGCGAATCCAGTCCATCGATTCTTTGAATAGAATAATGCCCATAATAGCAACGCCCACCGCACCCATGCCTGTCCATACGGCATAAGCTGTTCCTAATGGTAGGCTTTTAATTGCCCACATTAATAAGCCAAAACTACCTGCACCTGACAGACAAGTGATGATGCTTGGTAATAGTTTGGTAAAACCTTGGTTGTATTTAAGGCTTAGAGCAAAGACGATTTCTACGCACCCTGCGGAAAATAAAACTAACCACGCCAACAGATTTCTCCTTTTCTTATCGTCTATCTTGTGTGCGCCATAATTGCACGATTTCTTCAACATCCAAATCCGCCACGCCTTTACGCCAACCAGTCACATAATCCACGTCATTACTTTTTGGCTCTGGATTCGGTTTGTAAAGCTGTACACGCGTTGGTAACGGCACGGCTTCACCTAATACTAGGGCTTCGCCTCTGCCAAGTGAGCTTAACACATCCGCTAAATTCCCTTCAGATTCTGGAATCAATCCTCTGATATACACTTGATCTTCTAAGCTGGTGGTGCGTAAGCAGATAAAAGAGCTGCATTGTGACAGCATGGTTTCGGATAACTCGGTGGGTCTTTGACTCACCACGCCAATAGATACGCCGTATTTTCGACCTTCTTTGGCAATACGCTCCATCATTTTTTTCGAGCCTTCAAATTGCCCGCCTTTTTCTTTAGGAATGTAGATATGGGCTTCCTCACAAATCAGGGTGATTGGAAATTCCCGACGGTTAGGATTCCAATAATTAAACTCGTAAGCTAAACGACCCACTTGCGCTGCAATCGCGGGGCGAATATCGGACGGCACTGCACTTAAATCCACCACCGTGACATTGGCTTTTTTGTCACCTAAGCCGACAAAAGTGCGTAATAAATCTACCATGCTTTCTGAGTTTTTACGTTTTTTGGGTCTGAGTAAAAAGTCATAACGCACGTCGTTTAAGCGACTTTGCATTTTAATGAGAAAATTATCAAACTGTCCATATAAAGGACCTAGCACTTTGCCAAATGCTTTTTTTTCTTCATTGGCGGTTTTAAACGCGATGTACAATTCTGCTAAGGAAAAATAGATAGGCGTATCAATAGAAAACGTTACCAAACCGATACGCTTAGATTCTTTGCGCTTAAGCTGCATCAATACTTCACTCATGAAGGACATTTGCGTGGACGCACCTTTGTCGTCACGATCAATGAATAAATCTACCAATTCGGCATAACTCATCATCCAATAAGGCATTTCCATTTCTTGTGCATCGATACAATTCACAATGTTCTCATCAAATGCCGAATATCTCACGCCTTTGGTGTCTTTCCAGCAATATTCGCCATGTAAATCCAGCAAAATAATATGGCTTTTGGGCATGGTTTTAACTGCACGTTGAACCAGATTAGTCACTGTCCATGATTTACCTGAGCCAGACTGCCCGACAATCGCAAAATGCCGACTAAAGAAAATCTGCGGATCAAGACTGAGGTCATAACCCCTATGGGAAGATAATTGACCAATAAAAAATTTATATTTACGATATTTCGAGAAAATAGCACTGACTTCAGTGATGCCAACCGCATAAACCTTTGCACCTGAGGTAGGGTAATTGGTGATACCACGCAAAAAAGTACCGTCTGTTTGAATTTCACCGACGGGAGCTAAGGCAATAAAGCGATCGGTTTTACGCATATCAGCATTATCAAAACGGTGTTTTTCCCACATTTGAATGGTAATGGCTAAAATACTAATATCAGCTTGCCGAATAGCGACATACGAACCAATATGACCGACCAAAATTTCTTCATTGTCTACTTTGATACGCGAGGTATCTTTGACATATTCATCTGCGATTCTGGCATCCATACCGTTATTACGAACTTCAGATAAATAGCCAATGAGAATACTGGATGACTGTGTGGACAATGTTAGACTCCTGTTTGTTGAGATACTGTGAATTTAGGCTTAGACCTTCAACTTAAAATGCTTCACTCAAGAACAGATATTATAAGACAAGCGGAAATACGCGAATTTTAAATGCTTGGAAATAAACTATTCCACACTAAGTTGGATAGCACTATTTTAGACGAATACGCTTTATCGTAGCTATTTATTTATCCACTCATAAAGTTCTGTCAATGCAGGATCACATTTACAGCAACCTGTACCACAAGAAGATTTCAGCGGCACAACGCGCACATAACCTTTGCTAATCCATTTACTCAACATACCGCGTAGTGCATTAGCATCGATGTTAAAATGATTTACTAAATCAGCTAAAGCAACTGTATGCTGTTGTTTTAAATAACTTCTTAAGTCAGATAAAATCATTAGCTAAGCTCCTGAAAGGTTTTTTCTGGTTTTTTTCCTAGTAACCACAAGCCAAATAATATTGATGAAAACGTCAGTAATAATCCTATTATCCAGAGTAGAGAATAGCTTGGATGTTCGTCATAAGTCATGGCTTGATAAAAAATAGTCGCAGTCATATAAGCAATGCCTGTCGTCCAAAACACCACAAACAGCGTCCAATTACGGTTAGTTTCGCGGTAAATAGCGGCAGTCGCAGCCACACAAGGTGCGTACAATAAAATAAATAATAAATACGCAAACGCGCCTGCTTTACCATCAAAACTGTGCTGCATGGCGGCAAAAGTCGAGGTGTTCACCGCCTGCGCCTCATTCACGGCATTCAGTCCTAATGGGTCTAGGAGATTAGTTGCTACGGTGTGTAAATTTTCGGGAATAGTTGCACAAGCCGCCATGAGTGCGTTTTTAAGATTAAATACGAGTGGCTCAGTTGGTGCGTTAGCAGTTGCCATTTGACTATACAACGCATTCAATGTGCCTACCACCGCCTCTTTCGCTAACACACCCGTAAAAATACCAACGGTGGCGGGCCAATTGTCGTCGCTGATCCCCATTGGTTTAAATGCGGGCGTTAAACTACGTCCAATTTCGCTTAATACTGATTTATCACTGTTTTCCTGACCAAAACTGCCATCTGTTCCTAGTGCATTAAGAAAATTTAACACCAATACCATCGGTACAATTACCTTACCCGCATTGGTTAAAAAAGAATGTAGTCTATCCCAAGTGCGTAACAACACACCTCGAAAAGTCGGCAAATGGTAAGTAGGTAATTCCATAATAAATGGCGTGGTTTCGCCTTTAAATAGGGTATGACGCATGATTAAGCCCGTCAATACCGCGACTGTAATCCCCAGTATGTATAAACTAAATACTAAATTCTGCCCACCGACAGGAAAAAACGCCGCCGCAAATAACGCATACACAGGCAGTCTTGCACCACAAGACATAAATGGATTCATTAAATTAGTTAGTATGCGGTCGCGCTGATTTTCTAGTGTGCGTGTCGCCATAATCGCAGGGACATTGCAGCCAAAACCGACAATCATCGGCACAAACGATTTTCCTGGGAGACCAATTAAACGCATGAATCTATCCATGACAAACGCCGCACGCGCCATATAGCCAGAATCTTCCAATGCGGACAAAAACAGAAACAAAAACCCCACAATCGGAATGAAAGTGGCAACTACTTGAATACCGCCACCTAAGCCTTTGGTGATTAATACTTGCAACCATTCTGGGGTAGCTATTTGAGCCAACAATACGCCTAAACCATCGACCAATAACGCACCGACCACTTGATCGAAAAAATCCACAAACGCACTGCCGATGTTGATGGTAAACATAAACATGGCATACATCACTAGCAGAAAAATCGGAATGCCTAAAAAGCGATTTAACACAATATTATCGATGCGTTCCGTGCCGTGGCGACTAATTTCATTCAGTTTACAGACTGCACTTTGAGTAATTTGATTGACAAAACCATACCGCGCATCAGCAGCTAAAATATCGATTTCATCGTCGGTTTCTTGCTCAACTTGCTGCTGATATTTTCGCGCTTTGGGTAAAAATATCTTGCCTGCAATCTCCTTCGCCAGCGTATCATCTTCCAATAAACGCAAAGCTAACCAGCGACAATCGCAAGGATAGTGCTGTGCAGTTTCAAGCAACAGCGGAGAAATTTCTTCAACTGCCGCTTCTAAGACAGGATGATAAGTGATACAAGCAATGGGAACAGGTTTAGCGATAACCGCGCTATTGATTGCAGTTTGAAGCTGATGAATACCGAAACGACTCGCGGCAGAAATCGCAATCACAGGGCAGCCTAATTGCTCAGCCAAAAAATGGGTGTCGATTTTAATACCGCGTTGTTTCACCACATCAATCATATTGAGTACCAAAATCATAGGTACGCGCATTTCAATAAGCTGTGAGGTTAAATAAAGATTACGCTCGATATTGGAGGCATCGACGATATTAACGATTAAATCAGCGGCTCTACTTGCTACATAATCACGCGCAACTTTTTCATCTAACGATACTGAGTCATCGGCTGACTCTAGGGAATAAGTTCCTGGTAAATCGACCAATTCAATTTGTTTATCAGCAAAGCGATACTCGCCCGTTTTTTTTTCAACGGTGACACCTGGCCAATTGCCGACATGTTGCTTAGAGCCTGTCAGAACATTAAATAGCGTAGTTTTGCCGCAATTAGGATTACCGACAACACCGACGATAAAATCACAATCCATTACAATTTCTCTATTTGTAAAATAGCCGCTTCATCTTTACGCAAAGTCAGCGCGAACCCACGCAATTTTATTTCCACAGGATCACCCATAGGCGCGAAACGCGTAATGCTGAATTCTGTTCCAGGCGTTAAACCCATTGCCAATAAGCGTTTACGATAGGCTTTACCCGAAGGTTCAAAACCAATTATTTTCCCCAAATCGCCTACCGCAAGATTTTTAAAATTAATAGCCATAATAAAGCCCCCCAAGGGTAAAGTGTGCTTGATTGCCAAGCGATTATCGAGCTATCAACAATCATTCCTATTTAAGCTAGACTATAGCATACAAAAAGCCGCGAGTGACAAGGAATTACACTAAAATTTAATGTGTACGATACAGGGCAGAATAAGCCCTAACCCTTACCGCGTAGTTAATCGTGAATTCGATTCAACACGGGTAAGGTGCTTAAAAATTTAATGATCTATAGATAATCACGATGACCAGAATAGCGTACGCTCAATCACATCCCTGTGGCTGAGTTTCAATTCATGCTGAATGTAACCTGTATTCTACTGCTGAGTTTTTTCTATGGTTTCACGCTGCTCAGCCGCAGAATCCTGAATCATTTGATTGACTTGTTTAGAATCCTCTAACGCTTTTTGGGCATTATTGATACTAATAGCTTCCGTTTTTATAATGTCAGCAACGGCTTTTTGCGCGGATGGTTCGGGCTGGTTTTTTTCTTTGCTGCAAGCAGTACTAGCGATTAGCACCAGTACCGCTATTACTGAGATAATTAATTTCATTTTTTGTCCTAAGGTAATTGTGAGGCTTCAAACGCTTTGTCGTAATCAACACCGACACTGACAATGAAACTGGTAGCTTCTTCAATATTCATAGTGGAGGTTATGATTTTTGACTTATCAACAATGACAGTAAAACCAGAAGTAGGATTGGGTGAAGTCGGAATAAACAGGATGAACTTATCCTTTTGTCGATTTGTAACATAGGCGGGAACCCAAATACCCTCTTTTGGATATTCAACATAAACCACTTCTTTGGCAATGGCTTCATCATGTGACAAAAACATATTGATGACTTTCTTCAACACACGGTAAACAGTGTTTAGTAGCGGAATTCTGTCAATGATAAAGTCAAATGCTCTAATAACGAAAGAGCCGCCTTTTTGTGCGATGGTGTGACCTATCCACGCCAGCAGACTAAAACTGATAATAAAAATAAGCGCGGTATAAAGAGAGCTGTCAGAAAAAATATAAACAACACGAAATAGATCGGAGATTAAACCTTTAACAAAAATGATAATCTGCAATACGATAACGATGGGAATAATGGCAAAAACGCCGATTAGGAAATTATTTAATAACTTTTTAGAAGTTTGGTGCATTTTTTTCTCCTCGATTGAACTCATGCGTCATTACTCAATGGCTAGTACGTTGTTGCCATTATTGGCTGATTTCAACTACCTGACGCTTATAATAGTAGCGTTAGAATTGTGCAATGTATAAGGTCTTAAGTCTACAAAATTTCAAGCCACTGCCTTGTTTATCTTAAATTAGACCACTATTAGTAGTGGGCAAAGCACAAATATGCGGGGTTTTATCTGTCACTAACGACGTAGACAGTATATAATCCCCCACTTTTCAATCATTTACTAAATACACTCTGGAAAAAAAGCATGTTGGGGAAACTGGTTAAGTTTATTGTAGGAAGCCGTAACGATAGGCTTATCAAAAAGAAAACGAAGCGGGTCAAGCAGATCAATGCCTTGGCTTTCGAATACGAAAAGCTATCTGATGCGGCGTTAACAGCAAAAACGCAGGAGTTTCGGGATCGCTTGGCACAAGGCGAAACTCTGGATGACTTGATTCCCGATGCGTTTGCAGCAGTGCGAGAAGCCTCGACACGGGTTTTTGGTATGCGTCATTTTGATGTTCAGTTAATTGGCGGCATGATTTTACATGACGGCAAAATTTCTGAAATGAAAACGGGCGAAGGTAAAACCTTGATGGCAACCTTAGCTGCGTATCTTAATGCCTTGTCTGGACGAGGTGTTCACGTTGTCACAGTCAATGATTATCTCGCTAAGCGTGATGCAGAATGGATGGGCAAGCTTTATAATTTTCTGGGCATGACCACTGGGGTCATTATTAGCCAAATGGATAAAAGCGAACGCCGCAGTGCGTACGCCGCCGATATTACTTACGGCACTAACAACGAATTTGGTTTTGATTATTTACGCGACAATATGGAATATACGCTGGAACAAAAAGTCCAACGTGATTTAAGTTTTGCTATCGTCGATGAAGTCGATTCTATTTTGATTGACGAAGCTCGTACCCCGCTGATTATTTCTGGCCCTACCGAAGAAAGCACCGACGTTTATATCAGAGCCAACGCTATTATTCCCTTTTTAATCAAACAAGAAAAAGAAAACGATAAAGAAGGTAATACAGTAGGCGAAATCGGCGATTACACAGTGGATGAAAAAATCCGTCAAGTACATCTCACCGAATCTGGTCATGAACACGTTGAACGCTTAATGGTTGAACATGGCTTAATGGCTGAAGGCACTAGCTTATATGGCGCGGCAAATATTCGCTTAATGCACTACTTGAACGCCTCATTACGCGCTCATGTATTATTCAAAAAAGACGTAGATTATATCGTTGCCAATAATGAAGTTATTATTGTTGATGAATTTACTGGCCGTATCATGCCAGGTCGCCGTTGGTCAGAAGGGCTGCATCAAGCCATTGAAGCCAAAGAAGGCGTGACCATCAACAACGAAAATCAAACCCTCGCCTCTATTACCTTCCAAAACTATTTTCGTTTATACGAAAAATTGTCAGGCATGACGGGGACTGCTGATACAGAAGCCTTTGAATTAAATTCAATTTACGGGCTGGAAGTAGTCATTATTCCGACGCATCGCCCGATGATTCGTAAAGACAAGGGTGATGTGATTTTCCTGACCACCGATGAAAAATATTTAGCCGTTGCCGAAGACATTAAAGAATGTAGCTTACGCGGGCAACCTGTATTAGTCGGTACAACCTCGATTGAAAATTCTGAACGCCTGTCTGCCTTATTAATCAAACAAGGCGTTACACATGAAGTCCTCAACGCCAAACAACATGAGCGTGAAGCCCACATCGTTGAACAAGCAGGTATGCCCAGTGCGGTGACTATCGCTACCAACATGGCAGGTCGTGGTACTGACATTGTGCTGGGTGGTAATCTGGAAGCTGAATTAAAAGCTTTAGGTGAAGAAGCGAGTGAAGAAGACAAAGCCAGAGTACGCGGTGCGTGGTTAGACCGACACAATCAAGTTATTGCCAGTGGTGGTTTACACGTTATCGGTTCAGAGCGTCATGAATCACGTCGTATCGACAACCAATTAAGAGGGCGTTCAGGTCGTCAAGGCGATCCTGGTTCTACCCGATTCTATTTGTCTCTGCAAGATGATTTGATGCGCATTTTTGCCTCCGAACGTGTTGCAGGTTTAATGCAAAAACTCGGCATGGGCAATGGTGAAGCCATTGAACATCCGTGGGTTACTCGCTCCATTGAAAATGCGCAGCGCAAAGTTGAAGCGCGTAACTTCGATGTGCGTAAAGAAATTCTTGCGTATGACGATGTGGCAAACGACCAACGTAAAGTTATTTACGCACAGCGTAATGAACTGATGGCGGCAGAGGAAATTTCTGACATCATCACTGCAATCCGTGCCGATGTGGTCAACAATGTCATTACCCAATATATTCCAGCCAAAACAATGGTGGAACAATGGGATATTAAAGGCTTAGAAGAGCATTTACAGCACGAATTTACTGTTGAAGTTCCTGTGCAGAAAATGCTGGACGACGATCACAATTTAACAGAAGAAAGATTACGCGCTCGCATTATTGAACTTCTTGAACAAAACCACCACGAAAAAGAAAAACACATTGATGGTGGCAAACCCGTGTTACAACATTTTGAAAAATCAGTGATGATGCAAGTGTTGGATAACAGTTGGAAAGAGCATTTATTGGCAATGGACTATTTGCGTCAGGGTATTCATTTACGCGGCTATGCACAAAAAGACCCTAAGCAAGAATACAAACGTGAAGCCTTTGAAATGTTTAGCACCTTGCTGGAAGACATTAAATACGAAGTCATCAGTATTCTATTTAAAGTCAGAGTGAGTCAAGATGAAGAAGTACAGGCACTGGATGAGCAACAACAAGCTCCCAGAGAAATGCACTTCGATCACGCACCCGCACCGACGCTAGATGCTTATGACCAGTCATTACTTGAGGCTGAGCATGATGAAGAACAAGAAAATGAATCGGAGCAACCGTTTGTTCGTGAAGGACATAAAATAGGGCGTAACGATCCTTGCCCTTGTGGTTCAGGCAAAAAGTATAAGCAATGCCACGGTGCATTGAGTCACGAAGAGTAACCAAAAAAGGGAGCGTAAAGCTCCCTTTTTGCACCTTATAAAAAACATCATTGGGCGATTAAATGAAATCCAGAATGATCTTAAACTCCGCTTTAACAACCAGTAATACTATTCAATCCATGTTGATTTAGACAGGTAAACTAATGAATAACATCGAAAAACGAAATGAACCACGAATTAATATACAGTGCGAAATTTTTTGTAAATTACAAGGTTCTAATAAATTATATGAAGCTCTTTGCTTAACTCTCAGTAGTACAGGCGTTTCTCTTGTTTGTCAGTATCCTTTTGAGGTTGATTCTGTTGTAGAGGTCAGTATTATTCTGGAAACAGCTATGCCTATGCTGGATTTTCTTATTACAGTTGCCAGATGTCAAGCTCTTGACGATGGCGGTTTTGAAATCGGAGCAATTATGCGATTGCCTGAAGAATCAGATTGATTTATCAGGTTTTTTGAATAGAGATGAAGGCGATTAAGATTTTAAGAGTATCGTAGAGACGCTGTAATGCAACGCTCTACGATGACACAAATCATTCGGTTCTCAGACTACTTTTAATTTCATCAAGAAGCTGCTAAACCCGCAATGTTATAACCGCAATCCACATAAGTAATCTCGCCCGTAATACCCGAAGCCAAATCAGAACACATAAACGCCGCTGCATTACCGACTTCTTCAATAGTGATATTTCTCTTTAATGGCGAAGTATCAGCCGCTTTATTAAGCATCGCTTTAAAATCATTAATACCCGAAGCCGCCAAGGTTCTTATTGGTCCTGCGGAAATCGCATTCACCCGCGTGCCTTCTGCGCCCAATGCTACCGCCATATAACGCACATTAGCCTCTAAACTGGCTTTCGCAACCCCCATCACATTGTAATTAGGAATCGCCCGTTCTGCGCCTAAATAAGTCAAAGTTAATAATGAACCGTTACGACCTTTCATCATAGCGCGTCCTGCTTTTGCCAACGCAGTAAAGCTGTAAGAACTGACATCATGAGCAATATTGAAATTTTCGCGAGTCGTCACATCGACATAATCACCATTCAATGCGTCACGCGGTGCAAACGCCACTGAATGCACGATGCAATCCAAACCATCCCACTGCTCGCCAAGTTTGGCAAATACATTGTCGATATGTGCATCAATACTGACATCACATTCAATGATAATGTTAGAGCCACATTGTGCCGCCATGTCTTCAACACGACTTTGTAGCTTTTCATTTTGAAAGGTGAAGGCTAATTCCGCGCCTTCGCGGTGCATCGCTTGTGCAATTCCCCATGCAATAGATCGATTACTGGCTAATCCAACAATTAACACTCGTTTACCCTGCATAAAACCCATGATTCTCTCCCCTGTTTTTGTTATTAAAATGAAAGGTAGGCTAAGATTATTTTCCTGCTTACCTAAAGTGAAGCCGCGATTGACAATAAATCAAGCTGAGCGGACTGTGCATAGAATCATAGCAATAGTTAAACATTAACACCACCGTTCATGAGTAACGCTAAGTCCTCCACCTCATTGCGACAATTGCTTTAAAGCCTTTTGTGCTTGTGCAAGTCCTTGTTCAGCGGCTTGTGTCCAAGTTTGATAACAGCATAGACTAACAGAAAACAGTTAGTCCACGTTTGACAATAACAAGTCGCTACACGCTACCAAAAACTTTGGAAAGTAGAAGAGTTTCACAAATCCTTAAAATCCAATGCCAGTTTAGCAAAGTCATCTACTCGCACCGTCACTACACAGAATAATCATGTCTTTATGTCCGCACTGCCGTTTTCAAGTTGGAATGTCTGAAGATAAAACACAAAACCAACCATTTCGCCTTGCGGACAAAGCTATTCATCAAAGCAACTTAACAGGCTTTTGCTGAGTTGCAAAGTTTAAGGACTGCGTAACATCAGATTGTAATATTTTTGTAACATTTCTATGATGCAATGGTTAAGATGATTTTTTCAGTACGTTGTTAAACGCCCAACGCCAGTCAATTGATTTAAAAATATTGAGGTGAAAGATGTCTACAATCGTTAAAAATGAAGTAAATTCAGATGAAGAGAATTGCTGAACATGAATTCTATGTGCATTGACAATTCGTGCCAACGACTTTACTATCGAAACAATTTATCGCTTTTCTTCGAGTTCTCAAAAATGCCGCAATTGCGTACCCCATATTATCTAATCGACGAAGTTATACTGAAAAAAAATCTCGAAATCATACGACTCATCCGTGAGGAGTCTGGCGCAAAATCAGTCTTGGCACTAAAATGCTTTTCAACTTGGTGCGTATTCGATCTGATGCGCCAATACATGGACGGCACAACCAGCAGCTCGCTCTACGAAGCGCGGCTCGGTCGCGAAAAGTTTGGCAAGGAGGTTCATGCTTACAGCGTTGCTTATTCTGCTGAAGAAGTTGAAGCGGTAGCTGGGTTTGCCGATAAGGTGATATTCAATTCTATCTCGCAACTGAATAGATTCCATGAATGCGTGAGCAGCTTGAAAGTTGGTCTTCGAGTCAATCCAGGCATCAGTTATTCCCATTTTGATCTGGCAGACCCAGCACGCAGTTGTTCGCGGCTTGGGGTATGCAGCGAACAGGAACTCGATGCTGTGGCGGATTTGATCAGTGGTGTCATGTTCCATTTCAATTGCGAAAACGATGATATTGAAAACATCGCCGCCGCTATAGACCAGATTGGCATTAAGTACGCTTCTTTACTGAAAAAAATGGAGTGGGTCAGCCTCGGCGGGGGCATTTATTTTACCAAAGACGGCTATCCGCTGGAAAGATTCTGCCGTGTATTGAAGAATTTTAGCGAAAGATACGGTGTGCAGGTCTATCTTGAACCAGGTGAGGCAGCCATCACCTGTAGTACCGAACTGGTTACCACGGTACTCGATGTAGTCCATAACGAAGTCGCTATCGCTATCGTTGATGCCTCTGTCGAGGCGCACATGCTGGATCACCTGATCTACAGAACAAGTCCGAGAATTTCATCCCCTAGCTCTGGCACTAACCAGATTATCATCGCTGGTCGGTCATGTCTGGCTGGAGATCTGTTCGGCAACTACGAACTGGAGACAGCACTGAAAATTGGAGACGAGGTGCGTATCGCCGATGCAGCGGGATACACGATGGTGAAGAAAAACTGGTTCAATGGTCTTGCGATGCCGTCGATTGCAGTACGGAGGTTGGACGGTTCTGTAGAACTGGTACGCAGTTTTGACTATAAAGATTACATTGGAAATTTATCATAAAGAGGAATTCATAATATGAAAAAAAACGTAATGATTATCGGGGCAGGCGGAGTGGCGCACGTTGCGACCCACAAGGCGGCGATGAACAATGATGTCTTGGGCGATATTTGTATCGCATCGCGAACGCAAGCTAAATGTGATGCGATCATCGAAAGCGTGACGCGGAAAGGGCATCTCAAGGATTCGGCTGGCAGGCTTTATTCAGCTCAGCTCGACGCACTGGATATTCCAGCGATAGTAAAACTGATAAATGAAACCAAAACAGAGATCGTAATCAACCTTGGCTCAGCTTTCATCAATATGTCGGTACTGGAAGCGTGCATCGAGACTGGCGCGGCGTATATCGATACCGCTATCCATGAAGATCCAGACAAAGTCTGTGAAGAGCCACCTTGGTATGCTAATTACGAGTGGAAGCGAAAGGAGCGTTGCGATGAAAAAGGAGTGACTGCAATCCTTGGTGCTGGTTTTGATCCTGGAGTAGTCAATGCTTACTGCGCTCTTGCTGTCAAACGTTACTTCGACAAGATCGATACGATAGACATACTGGATGTGAATGCAGGAAGTCACGGCAGATATTTTTCGACCAACTTTGATCCAGAGATCAATTTCAGAGAGTTCGTAAAGGTTTGGACTTGGATTGACCAAGAGTGGAAAGAGTATCCCACTCACTCGGTGAAACGCGAGTATGATTTCCCAGTTGTCGGAAAGCAGCCAGTCTACCTGAACGGTCATGACGAGCTTCACTCCCTATCAAAGAATATTGATGCCAACAGCATTCGTTTCTGGATGGGTTTTGGCGACCACTACATAAACGTATTCACGGTACTTCGCACGCTCGGCTTTCTCTCACATCTACCAGTGACACTGACTACTGGTCAGGAGGTTGTGCCGCTCAAGGTAGTCAAGGCACTGCTACCTGATCCAATGACGCTTGCCCCTGGTTATACAGGCAATACTTGCATCGGCACCTTCGTCAAGGGCTGGATGGAAGGGGAAAAACGAGAAGTGTTAATTTATCAGGTCTCGGATCACAAGCAATGTTACGAAGAAGTTGAGTCTCAGGGGATTAGTTACACCGCTGGCGTTCCACCGATTGCTGCCGCTATGCTGATTGCCAACGGAGTTTGGGATGTGAAGAAGATGGTCAATGTCGAGGAACTTGATCCAGAGCCATTCATCGAAATTCTTGACCGAATCGGTCTGCCTACCGAGGTAAAGGAAATCAAGCCAGACAGCAAGCATTCATTTGACGGAACGGTCAGGTCTCTTGAAAAAGAGCTTTTAGAGTCAACGGCTACAGTCACGGTTTCTGCGGCGAATCCTATGATTGCCGTTTCGCCATGCAAGCCAAAGCATTCAAAAGATAAACTGGATTCAGGAAAAGAGAAAAAATCTCACAAGAAGAAAGACGAGTAGAAACTTCGTCCTATTTCACTGCTTAAAAGTGCTGGCTGATGTGTCAACACTTTTCAAGACACAAAGTTAAGCAGCTTTATGCTGCATTTCAAATTCTACAGCGGACAAGTATCCATTACTGGAACAGAGTCGTTGTCAGTTGCAGAAGACTTCGATGGTGTCGAAAGAGGGATTTTCTGGCGACACCATTTCGCTTCTCATGCTGAGTAAGTAGCACTAAAATCAAAAATTCTAAGGAAATATGTCCATGATCAGTACAAAAGATTTGCAACAGCTTGCTGAAACCCACGGAACACCATTGTTCGTGATAGATCACGACGAACTGCGGAGCAATTATGCAACTTTCAAAAAATATCTCCCCCGTGTCCAAGCCTATTGCGCGATCAAGGCGAATCCAGATCCAGTCATAGTAAAAACGCTGTTCGATGCCGAAGCCCGTTTTGATGTATCGTCTATGCAGGAATTCAATGCAGTCTACGAAAATATAAAGACTATGCCTGAGCAGAAGCGGCATGAGTGGATCAGGGACAAGATCATTTATGCGAATCCTATCAAGGCAAACGAGACACTAGCGGAGCTTGACAAGTACAAGCCATTGCTCACCTTTGATAATCGCGAGGAGATCATCAAGATCAGGCAGTTCGCGCCTAACGCCAGACTTGTGCTTCGCCTTCTGGTTTCAAACGCTGGTGCTATGGTGGAGCTCTCCTCAAAATTTGGGGCAGAACCTAGCGAGGCAGTCGATCTTATTTTGGAAGCCGAAAAGCAGGGGTTAACCGTCGAGGGGCTGAGCTTCCACGTCGGAAGCCAAGCCACCAATTTTGAAAACTATGTGCAGGCAATCAATCTTTCGGCACTTATATTCAAAGAAGCTCAAGAGCGCGGTTACGACAAGATGAATTTACTGGATATAGGTGGTGGTTTTCCAGCTCCTTACGATGCGTCAGTAAAGCCTTTCAGTGAATTGGCAGCGGTGATAAATACTGAGCTAGACAGGCTCTTTCCACCAGAAATAAAAATTATTGCCGAGCCAGGTAGATTCATAGTTGCGACCGCAGGCACAGCGGTGTCGAAGATCATCGGCAAGGCGGTTCGGCACGGGAAACTATGCTATTACATTGATGACGGGGTCTATCACACTTTTTCTGGTGTCATCTTTGACCACTGCGAATATCATTTTGACTCCTTCAAAAAAGGGTCAACCCAGATATGTACCGTGTTTGGTCCTACCTGTGACGGGCTGGACGTTATTTCGAAGACGGAAGAACTTGCCTCTAATCTGGAGCGTGACGACATCCTCTACAGTAGAAACATCGGTGCCTATAGCGGAGCAACATCTACCCATTTCAATGGTTTTCCGCCAGCCAAGGTTGTCCACGTCAACCGCTACCTGCTTAGACACACGTCTCTTCATCCAGATTATTGTGCAGCCTGAGTTTGATATTTTGCCACCTACCATTTTTTGCATATCATAAAAACTATTTAAAGTTTTGAAGAGTCTGCCATGAGTATCATCAAAAAATTAGCGGAAGAAATCAGTCTAGGAATAAAGGAGTGATTACCCGCTTTAAATAAATATTGAGCCTGTCGATGTGTGAATGTGCTTCGACAAGCTCACCACGAAAATAAACTTTGATGATACCGTTTCGCTCTGTTTCGGCACATTTCTTAAAAATAACTTTCGCTTTTGCTACTTTGCACCACGCCTTTAGCTCCTTAAATAAAAGTTTTTTCACTGCGTAACAAACGCCTTATAGCTCATAAAAAGGAAATACCATGTTCTCATTGCAAACCATCTTCGGCAAAGGCGATAAATTCTACGGCTTATTGGAAGCCAGTGCCGAATCAGCTCGTTTGTCGGCTAGTGTATTAATCGAGATTCTTAGTACGCCAGCGACACAACAATTCTTAGAAAAACTGAAACAGGCGCGTCGCCAAGAAAAGGAGTTATTCGCACAAATCAGCGAAGAATTAGTCAACACTTTTGTTACCGTACTCGACCGTGAAGATATTGAAGCTCTTAACGGTGCGCTGTACAAAATCCCAAAAATCATCGAAAAATTTGCCGAACGCTATACCCTCGCCTTGGGGCGTATTGGTGATGTGAATTTTGTCAGTCGCGCTGAAATGCTAGAACAAGCCTGTATAGTTTTGGAGCAAATGGTCGGACTATTACGCAAAGGCATGGATTTGGATAAAATCAAAAAATTAAACGATCAATTGAAAGCCATTGAAGCGAAAGCGGATATTCATGTACTTGAGCTTTATCGAGATGCCTATACCAATGAAACTGATCCGATTCGTTATCTGGTAAAAATGGACTTGTTTGAAATCCTCGAAAAAGCCATTGAACGCTGCCGTAATGCGGGTAATGTCGTCTACCACATCGCCTTAAAAAATTCATAAAAGGATTTTTATGCTGATCTTACTCTTGCTTGTCATTCTGGTAGCACTAATATTCGAGTTTATCAACGGATTCCACGACACAGCTAACTCTATTGCCACCGTGGTTGCCACCAAAGTATTAACACCAACACAAGCCATTATGCTCGCCGCCGTCACCAATTTAGTGGGTGCATTTTCGGGTACAGCCGTTGCCAAAACCATTTCCTCTGGCTTAGTTGATACGGGCTTAGTGACCATCTCTTCCGAAGTATTAATCTGTGCATTAACGGGCGCAATTATTTGGAATCTCATCACTTGGGTATTGGGTCTACCCTCCTCTTCCAGTCATGCGTTAATCGGTGGTTTATGCGGTGCAGCACTCGCCGCAGGCAATAACAATTTTGATGTTTTAATCTGGTCAAAAACAGCAGTCGTCTGGACGGAAAACAAAGGCATATTGTGGAAAGTAGTTATTCCTATGATTAGCTCGCCGATTGCGGGTTTTGTCTTGGGTATCTTTATCATGGGGAGCTTAATGGCTATCATAAGTAGTATGAATTCCGCTGGCGGTGTCATGGCGCGATTATCGCGTCCAAAATGGGTTAATGCCGTGTTCGGAAAAGCCCAACTTTTATCAGCGGCTTATATGGGTTTTGCACATGGTAGCAACGATGCGCAAAAAACCATGGGCATCATTGCCTTAGCTATTTTTACCGCTAACAGCGCGGGTACACTCGATCAGTTGCCGCAATGGGCTGAATTTTTACGCCCCGATGGCGGCGAAAAAGACATCGATGCGTGGATTATCTTCAGTTGCGCCTTTGTCATGGCACTTGGCACATCCGTAGGCGGATGGCGTATTATCAGAACTCTAGGTCACAAAATGGTCAAGTTACACCCGATAAACGGTTTTGCCGCAGAAACCAGTTCAGCGACCATCTTATTAATCGCTGCCCATTTTGGTATGCCAGTGTCCACCACCCATAGCATTTCAACCGCGATTATGGGCGTTGGTTTTGCCAAAAATCCGCACGCGCTAAAACTGACCGTCATCGAGCGAATTGTTTGGGCATGGGTTTTTACCATTCCAGCCGCCGCAGCGGTATCATGGAGTATGGTGAGTTTGTTGTTTTTGCTACATTAGAAGACGATAACATCTCGTTATAATTGGTGTCAGTGCAATAATTCGCATCAGCTTGAACGATGTGCTTCGTACCTCAGCACATTCTATGATTCGCCCATCTTATCGCGTTACGGTGCAGGAATTTCCTCACCTGTTTCTAATGTAGCTTGATTCACCATCAACCGATTCAGCCACACTTTCGCCGTTTTTTGATTTATTTTCAGTATCTTATTGGGCATAAAACCTAATAGGGCAGGGACGTTAATAACGCCAATTTATGTGGGCTAGGTCTTGTGCTGGTTCGATATAAACACATTATGCCGCTTTTTTACAGGTGATTATGATATTCTTACCTCAATAGTTGGATAATGAGTAATAGGCAATGAAAATATACCTAGTCGGTGGTGCGGTACGCGATACCTTATTGAACAGACCTGTATTAGAACGGGACTGGGTAGTTATCGGTGAAACACCAGAATCCATGTTAAAACAAGGATTTAGACCTGTGGGCAAGGATTTTCCTGTGTTTTTGCATCCCGACACTCAAGAAGAATACGCATTGGCTAGAACGGAACGAAAAACCAGTCATGGTTATACGGGGTTTGCGATTCATGCTGACCCTGATGTTACGTTGGAACAGGATTTAATTCGCCGTGATTTGACCATTAATGCAATGGCGATGACTCCAGAAGGTGATGTGATTGACCCGTATCATGGGCAACGGGATTTGGGGCAGCGAGTTTTTCGTCATGTCTCGCCTGCGTTTACTGAAGACCCTGTGCGTTTGTTGCGGCTTGCACGTTTTGCTGCGCGTTATGGCTCTCTTGGTTTTACGATTGCTGAGGAAACTAAAGCCTTGTTGATTAGCATGGTGTCAGGTGGTGAGGTGGATTATCTTGTCCCTGAACGAGTGTGGGCTGAATTATTGAAAGCGTTGAAAGAACAAACCCCTAGCGCATTTTTTTATGCGTTAAAAGACTGTGGTGCGTTGGCGAAAATTTTTCCTGAAATCGACGCGCTGTTTGGTGTACCGCAACCTGCGCAACATCATCCTGAAATTGATACGGGTGTGCATACTTTGATGGTATTGGAACAAGCCGCACTGTTATCGACTAATACAGAAGTGCGGTTTGCGGCGTTGGTGCATGATTTGGGTAAGGCGTTATCGCCTAAAGAAAATTTACCCCATCATTATGGGCATGAACAAGGCGGCTTACCTGTATTAGTACAATTATGTGCGAGGTTGCGTGTGCCTAATTCGTATAAAGCATTAGCTGTGCAAGTAATGGAATATCATAGCCATTGCCATAAGGCGATGGATTTACGCGCAGGTACGCTCACCGATGTATTGACTACTTTAGGTGTTCATAAACCGCAGCATAAATTAGCAGAATTTTTGTTGGCGTGTGAAGCCGATGCTAAAGGTAGAACAGGGTTTGAAAATAGACTCTACCCGCAAGCGGACAGGTTTCATGCTGCCGCTAAAGCCATTGCCGCCGTGGATATATCGCCTGTATTGAATGGCGAATTACAAGGTGCGTTAATTGGTGAAGCCATTCGGCAATTACGCATTAAAGCGGTCGCGGGTGTTATCAATGATGACCAAGCATTGTAAAATGAACTTTTTTAACTTAACTCTCCTGTATTGCTATGCCCTCATTTGATATTATTTCTGAATTTGATATGCACGAAGCCACCAATGCGGTGGATCAAGCCAGTAAAGAAGTGACTACGCGCTTCGATTTTAAAGGCACGAACTCCAGTATTGAAATGACTGATGACAAGTTGATTATGATTTCTGAATCGACCTTTCAACTACAACAAATTTTCAGTATTGTGTGTGCAAAACTCAGCCGCCGTGGTATTGATATTGCCTGTATGGAATTGAGTGACGCAAAAGGTAGCGGTAAATTAATGCGTCAGGAAATCACCTTAAAACAGGGGCTGGATTCCGCAACCGCTAAGAAAATCGTCAAGCTGATTAAAGATAAAAAGCTGAAAGTACAGGCGGCAATACAAGGTGATAAAGTGCGCGTTACAGGTAAAAAACGTGACGATTTACAGGAGGTTATTCAGATGCTTAGGGAAGAAAAGCTGGAAATGCCTGTGCAGTTTGATAATTTTAGGGATTAATCCGTTTTTAACCTCCACAATGAGCCAGCTATCATGACCGACACTTTGCAATCACCTAATGTAGTAAACCCTAGCGTGTTATCGCCTGTACATCCTGCCATTGAAGATTATATGCGTGGTCTGTTAAGTGCGACTGATCATGAGATATTGACTGAGATGGAAGCCCTAGCGGCAAAAAATAATTTCCCGATTGTCGGGCGTTTAGTCGGTGTGTTTTTGGAAACGATGGCAAAATCCATTGATGCCAAACGCGTGTTTGAATTTGGTAGCGGTTACGGTTATTCAGCCTATTGGTTTGCTAAAGCGGTTGGCGAAACAGGACAGGTAATATGCAGTGAAGCCGATTTATTAAATAAAGAAAAAGCTGAGCAGTATCTGAGTGCCGCAGGTTTATGGGATAGAGTGGATTTTAAAGCAGGTATGGCGCACGATATTTTTGCCCAAACCGATGGGCTGTTTGACTTGTGTTATAACGATGTCGATAAAGGCGATTATCCCGAAATTTGGTTGCTGGCTAAAGACCGCATCCGCGAAGGCGGACTATATATTGCTGACAATGTGTTATGGCGTGGACGTGTTGCAGTCGAACAGTTTACCGATGTGTTTGCAGGTTGGACTGAGGCGATTCGAGAACATAATACGCTTATTTTTAATGATCCAGATTTTGACAGTTTTATTAATCCTACCCGTGATGGTGTTATCGTGGCTCGTAGGAAAATCAAGGCTTAGTCATGGATGCTTTAGTGCTGTTAATTTTACTATCACCTTTGTGTGCGGCTATCTTGGTGGGTAGCGGACATTTATTCGGTCACTTGGAAGGCGAAGAAAGCGAGTCTATCACTAGCGGCTGTATTGTGTGGGCAATAACGCTGTCTTGCTTGCTGTCCTTGGTGTTATTAGTTGCCGATATGCTGGGCAAAAATGCAGGTTCGTTCGATTTAGGTCGCTGGTTAAATAGCGACACACTGATGATTCGCATCAATTTTATTACCACAGGTTTTAGTGTGCGTTTAGCCGCGTTATTTTCTGTGTTATTGGCGATTGTTATTCATTTTTCCACTAATTATATGCACAGAGAAGCGGGCTTTCACCGCTTCTTTTTTATACTGAGTTTATTTTCATTTGCGATGTTGCTGTTGGTGTTATCGGGTAATGCGGTCGGTACATTGATTGGTTGGGAAATTGCGGGGCTGTGTTCTTATTTACTGATTGCCTACTCGTATCAGCGTCCGATTGCGGTCACTAATGCCACTCGTGTTTTAGTGACTAATCATATTGGCGATGGCTGTTTTATTCTTGGCATTGGCTTAAGTTTTGCGTGGACTGAAACCGTCAATTGGAACGCGCTCAATATTGCCCTCACTGAATTACCACCTAGTCAAATTACAGGTATTGCCCTGTGTTTCACGCTTGCCGCCTTTGCTAAATCTGCACAACTGCCTTTTACCCCTTGGTTAGCGCGTGCAATGGAAGGCCCTACGCCATCCAGCGCGGTATTTTATGGCGCGGTGATGATTCATGCGGGTATTTATCTCGTGTGTTTATTGCGTCCATTGATTGAACTAAGTTTTTTTGTGATGTGCTTATTGGTAGCAGTCGGCTTTCTGACAGCTCTTTATAGCTTTATCGTGGGACTGACGCAAACCGATGTCAAAAGCTCGTTGGTGTATGCGATAACAGCACAATTGGGTTTGATGTTTTTAGAATGTGGCTTGGGCTTTTGGCAGTTAGCAAAGTGGCACATTGCCGCTCATGCGGTAATACGCACTTATCAATTATTAGCCGCACCTAACTTAATGCACGCAGTACATGGTAATCCAATTAAACCTGTGTCTCCTAAACTGGCATCATTACACTGGCTTTATACTGCTTCTTTACAACGCTTTTGGTTGGATCAAATCACCGATTGGGCATTGGTCAAACCTATACGCCGTTTAGGACACGATCTTTGCTATATTGATGATCAGGTTGTTGACCGTTTGATGGGTATGCCTAATCCCGCGTTACACAGTGTCTCATCCTTAGCACAATTGGAAGAAGCCAAACTAGGTGCGCGGTTGGATAATAGTGCTGATGAATTCGCCCAAGGCAGTGGTTTTGCAGGGGCATTAACTGAATGGACTGCGGGACTTTTGCATTGGTTTGAAGATCATTTTGTCTTGCAAGGAGTCGGCACAGGCGGAGTTCGTTATGGTCGTGAACTTGGACATTTTGCTAACAAAATCGAATACCTCATTTTAAAACCGCGTTATTTGGTTTTATTCGTTTTTATTACCCTGCTCGTGGCATTTTGAGGCATTGATGGACATCAATATTAACCATTGGTCTACCGTAACCAGCTTTCCATTGCTATCGGTGATGACTTTGCTGCCGTTGCTAACCATAGTTGGCGTGTGGCGATCGCAGTCTACTTGCATTGCTTTACGATTTGGCTATGCAGGCACACTGTTGAATGTATTGCTGAGCGTGTATTTATTGCTGATTTTTGATTCAGTCAACTCAGGTATTCATTTAGCGGAACATCTGCATTTTTTGGGCATGAGTTACGCAGTCGGCGTAGATAGCACTAATATTTTATTTATTCCCTTAACTGCTTTGTTGACTTTGCTGGCATTGATTTATACCTCTATCACTCGCCACGCCACCGACAAATTATTTATTGCGTGTTTACTGGGTTATGAAACCGTACTGATTGGCGCATTTGCCGCACTCAATGTATTACAGTTTTGGCTATGGAGTGCCTTAGAGCTTGTACCTGTGATTTTGCTCACTGTGCATTCGGGTACTGGACAGTATCGACGTTGGGTAGTCACGCGCTTATTGCAGTATTGGATTAGCGGTTTGTTAATGACCTTTGCGGGTTTTATGTTTTTGGCGTTTGGTTTAATCGATTCAGAACACGCGCTATCGTTTGATTGGCTGACGCTAAAACAAAACAACGCTTATTTGCACGACGAAGTGTTGATTTTTGTACTGCTATTTTTTGGTTTTGCCATTCGTATGCCATTATTTCCTTTTCATGGTTGGCTACCTTTATTGGCAGAACATGGCACGGTTGCTAGTGCGGCAATTTTTCTGGTGGGTCTAAAGCTGGGCGTGTACGCGCTGATTCGCTTTATTTTGCCAATGGTGCCAGGAGTTGCCGAGCAATGGGAAACTTTTGTGCTAACTCTAGGCTTAATCAGCATTTTTTATGGCGCGTTTCTGGCTTTGGTGCAGATTAATATTCGCCGTCTATTAGCGTTTGCTGTGGTCAGTCATACAGGAATGCTAGTTATCGGGGTGTTTAATTTTAACGCTGTTGGCTTGGAAGGCAGTTTATTACTGTCCAGCGTGTACGGTTTAGCCACAGCGGGAATGTTATTTTCTTCGGGGCTTATTTATGAGCGCGTGCGTACTGCATTCATTCCTCGCTTAGGTGGTTTATTTGATAGTAATGCAGCAACTGCGTTATTGTTTTTAATCTGCGCATTAAGCACGATGGTTATGCCAGGTACACCTGGCTATGATGCAGCGCATTTTCTGATTGAAGGAACGATTGAAGAAGAGGGTTGGTTGATTGCCATCGCTATTTTGATTGGCAACGTATTAGCGGCGGCGTTTTTATTGCGTGCATTTCAGCAAATATTTATCGTTGCACCTAAACGCGCAAAACAACCTTATCACTGCGACCATCATTCTGCGATGAAAGAGAGAATTATCGCGGTCATTATTGGGGGACTGCTGATTATCTCAGGCTTTTGGTCTACCCCGTGGCTAAAATTTATTGACCAAGATGCGGTAGCGATTAGTCTTATGTATCCAATGCACAGCTCGCAACACAACAAGACCAACACACCAGAGATTATCACCGCGCCTCTCAATGACAAGGATAGCCATAATGAATGAATTTCCGATGCTTAGTCTGCTTATTTTTCTGCCTTTATTGGGTGCGATAATCACAGGGCTATGCGGCAATAGCCAATTAAGCAAAAAAATTGCTTTCGCCTTTGCGGGTATTGAACTTATTTTAGCGGTGTGGGTTATGCTGTTATTTCAACATAATAATGGCGATTTTCAACTATTGGAACGTTCAGCGTGGATACCCAGTTTAAATATTGAATTTTTGTTAGGCATAGACGGTATTTCGGTATTGTTTTTGCCCTTGTCAGCGTTATTAACTTTGATGGCAATGGTAGCCTCATGGAATTCGATACAACATTTGTCGCGTTTGCATTTCGCCCTATTATTGGCATTGGAAGGCATAACCATGGGGGTGTTGTCCGCTCTGGACTTGGTATTGTTCTTTTTGTTTTGGGAACTGACCTTACCTCCAATTTTCTTTTTAATTGGCTTATGGGGTATCGGCCCTCAACGGCGCGGCGCGGCAATGAAATACACTCTGTTTATGCTGTTTGGCGGTGTACCGTTATTATTTGCCATCGTCATTTTAGCGATTAATCACGCCACCAGCGTTAGCGGTACGATTCCGCAAGATTTATCGTTTAGCTTACCGATATTATTGATAACTCCGTTGCCTAACTCGTTGCAAAGCGTGGTATTTTTCTTATTGCTATTAGGTTTTGCCGTTAAAGCACCGTTAGTACCATTGCATACTTGGCTACCAACGGTAGCAATGGAAGGCGCGACTCATACCACCGCGCTGTTAATTGGCTTAAAACTAGGCGTTTATGGCTTATTACGTTTCGCGTTGCCACTTGCACCCTTAGCAGCAGTTGAATATAGCTGGGCATTGGGTATTTTTGGCGCAATTACTCTGATTTATGGCGCGTTAATAGCCATACAGCAAACCAATTTACGTCGCTTATTAGCCTACGCTAGTGTCAGTCATGTTGGCTTAGTGATTATCGGCTTATCGTCTTTGAATATGCAAGGCTTACAAGGCGCGATTTTTTGCCTGCTGAATTTCACTCTGATTGCCAGTTCCTTAATGCTCATCGCGGGCTTTATTCAACATCGGCTAGGCAGTACAGAAGCCTTGCAGTTAGGTGGGTTAGCTAAAGTCATGCCGCGTCTGACCAGTTTTTATTTTCTATTCATGTTAGCCAGTATGGGGATTCCTCTCACCAGCGGCTTTCCTGCCGAATTATTAATCATCATCGGGGCATTGATCGCACATCCCACGTTAGGAATAACCGCCTTAGCAGGTGCGGTATTGTGTGCCTCCTATATGCTGTCATTTACCCGACGTGCATTTTTTGGCGCAATCACTCAAGCAAGTGTCGAGCAAGTGCAAGATCTACGACCACGCGAATTGGCATTGTTATGTATTCCTGCACTGCTAGTTTTACTACTGGGTTTTATGCCCAATAAAGTGCTTAAAATAAACCAAAAATCTGCCGAAGTATGGTTGAGTCGATTAATGGAGCAACCTGTGCCAGAAATGCCTATGGAAAGTTTAGTGCCTTAGATTTTGTTCAATCTATAACTAAAACTGCAAACCAATGCTTAAATAAAAAACATTGCTATTGTAATTACTGTCTGAAACATTTTGAACTTTACGACTATTGTAGCGATAACCTGCATCGACATAAAAATTACGATTAGGCATATATTTTGTGTTGAAGCTTGCGGAATAAACATTTTCTGCACGCGGTGGATTGGGAGCGTTACCACCACGATATTGGTTGAAGGTATAACCTGCATCGGCTGACAAAATAAGAGTTCTTAATAGCTCATGCTCAATTTTGGTAGTGAATGAGGTAGCGAGGTATCCCGACGCGCCTATCAGGGTAGTTTCGTTAATGGTTCGAGTAAGATCATTTGAGATCGTGGTAAGACCTGTAGGTTTCCATTTGAGCGTTATTCCACCTGCCAACCCCGCTATATTTGCCAGTCTGGGATCATCATAGATTTGTTCCTGATAGCCAATACGCACATCGCCTGTCAATTTACCCGACAACTCCAATGCAAGCCCCGCGACCATTTTGTAACCCTTAGATGAACGTTGATAGCCATTAGCATCGAATTGAAAATCATAGTTTATGAAGTTATAGCTACCTTTAATGAACGCCTCGTAGTTAGGTCTGATTTCATAACCGACTCTAAGGGTTGAAATATTACTTAAACGGCTACGGTTTTGATTATTTGGAATAATATTGCCCTGTTGCGTTATACCATCGGTGTACTGTTGATGAGCGATAATATTGTCCGCATGAAATCGAATACGATACATATTATGATCGTAACCCGCTTCACCTGTTAAGGTTTGACTGCCTGTTGGTGTCAGTGCGTTGGTGGGTGAGGTTGGATCACCTCTTGGATCGGTACTGTTCAGATAGCCAAAGCGGGCGTAGGCAAAACTATTGCGTAGCACATCCAATCTGCCATTCAGATTGACATTAATATTCTGTCTATCTTCAAGAGGATGTCCCATATATTTTTGAATATCGCTGGCGACACTTAAATCGACTAAGTGGTTATTCCAATTACTAGCAATCTTAATCGAGGATTTAATATGAGTGACCAAAGCACCGATGGCATTTGTTTGAGTGTTATAAATATTGTCATTCCAGTCACTCCCTAATATCAACGTTGGTCTTATCTCAAAAGACCCCGCTCTGAACCCTTTAGCGGAATAATCAGGTTTAGCTTCCATTCCAGCCATGGCGGTTCTGACATTTCTAGCGTAGTAATCGGGTTTAGTTTCTACTTTTGGAGTAGTAGCTTTGATAGCTTTAGTAGAGTAATTGGCTTTCGTTTCTAGTTTAGAGGCGGCGACGGCTGGCAAAGTAAAGTCACAGAGACTCAGCGCAAATAATAAAATAAGCTTGAAAGTTAGTTTTTTTCTCATAACCGCAGTTACTAATAAAATTCTTGTGTTCACAACGATTTTATATGTAAAAAATTATTATTAATCAATAGGATAATTTTATTTTCTGGAGTGCGTAATTGTATCGTATATAAGGTAAGAGACTGTGAAAGTATTAATCATTTCAAGCAAACTACGTTGTTAGATGCAACAATCTTCAAACCCGTCATTCTGGCATGGATGCCAGAATCCAGTGCCACGGATGGTAACCGCATGATTATAAATAATTATTGTGCAGTACCCAGTTTCACATCCTTGTGACTGGATTCCAGCATCCATGCTGGAATGACGGTGTTTTTTAGCTCACTAGTGAATATTTTCACAGTCTCTTAAGCTATTGGCACTTTATTGACTCAGCTTACTCTCTTATTACATACTAACAGAAAAACAAAGTTGCTTTAACTTTAAAACTATCGGTAAATCACATGAAAATAGTCAATCGTCATCTTCTTCTAGGAACTTTATGTTTGTTATTTTGCAGTCTGTTTTCCACGCTGTTATTCGCTGAAAACTCTAAAATAACAGCGAGCAGTAATGACTATTCCTATCGCCTTGGTAGCGGGGACAAATTAAAAATAACCATTTTTAATCAGGAAGACATGAATGGTGAATATGCTGTTGATGGCACGGGTAATGTGTCTTTGCCATTAATTGGCACGATTGTAGCCAAAAATCTGACATTGGCTGAACTTGAAAAAAAACTAAAAGAAAAATTAATTCCTGATTATTTATTAAATCCTAAAATATCTATTGAAGTATTAAACTACCGTCCCTTCTACATTCTGGGCGAAGTTAAATCTCCTAATTCCTACCCTTATGTCAGCGGTATGAGCTATCTCACCGCTATAGCTATCGCGGGTGGTTTTACTTACCGCGCCAAAGAAAGTTTTGTTTATGTCATTCATAGTAATGATCCTGAACAAAAAGAAGTGGAAACTAACTTAGAGGCATTGGTCATGCCAGGTGATATTATTCACGTTGAAGAACGTTTTTTTTAATTTTTGTACTAAAAATCCCCATCACAAGGAGCGTCATGTTATCAGGCAATAACCCAACCCTGCTTAGCAACAATGAGCCATCTGTTCAAAACGAAGAGTCCATCTCTCTAGGTAATATTTTTCATGCTTTCTGGTTGCATCGCTGGGTATTTTTTCTGGTTGTTGTATTTGTAAGCATCGTAGGAGCAAGCTTGGTGTTTAAGCTTATTCCCCGTTATACCTCAGAAACCAAGGTATTAGTAGGAACACCTAAATCACAAGTGGTTGATGTCAAAGCGGTATTAAGCGGAGATATGACGACAGAGTCAGCGATTAAAAGCGAGGCGGAAGTAATGCTGTCTCGTGGATTGATCAGAAAAGTCATTATTAAATTGGATTTATTGAACTTAGTTGAATTCAATCTTGCACTTAAACCCAAGGAAGAAAGTTTTTTTGCCGTATTAAATCCGAAAAACTGGCTTTCTGACAGTATTAAAAACACATTAGGATTAATCGAAAAACCAGATGTGTTAAGTAATGAAGAAAAACAGGAACGCCTACTATCACTAGCGACTGACATCTACAGTAGCAAATTAAAAGTAGCTCCCATTAGAGGTTCACAAGTTATTACTGTTACCTTTGAATCCTTAGACCCTAAACTTGCTGCTAAAATTGCCAATGCTCACGCTGATAGCTATATCATCGGGCAGTTAGAAGCTAAATTTGAAGCCACTGAAAAAGCCAGTTCATGGTTGAACACACAATTAACTGACTTACGAACTAAGGTGGCAGGCTCTGAAAAAGCCGTGGAAATTTATCGGACAGAACATGGCTTAGCGCGAGGTAGTAATAAGGATGTAGGACTTGCAGCCGAGCAGCTCTCGGAAATTAACAGCCAACTAATTATTGCTAAAGCGCAAAAAGCCGAAGCCGCTGCCCGCTTAGCGCAAGTGACCAAGTTACTTAACAGTGGTGCAGAAATTGAAACCGCCAATGAAGTATTATCTTCGACATTAATTCAAAATCTACGCGGACAAGAGGTAGAGCTGATACGCAAACACTCAGAAATGTCAGTTGAATTGGGCGCGAAACACCCAAAACTAATCAGTGTCAACGCAGAAATAACCGAACTTAGAGAAAAAATTAATACGGAAATTGCTAAAATCGCCGCAGGGCTACGCAATGAAATGAACATTGCCAGTGCGCGTGAAGCCAGTCTGCAAAGCAGTTTAGCGGCGAGTCGAAGCATATCAGGTGAACATGGCAAAGAAGAGGTAGAATTAAGAGCCTTAGAACGTGAGGCGAACTCTAACAAATTGTTATTTGAGACTTTTCTCAATCGCTTTAAAGAAACCTCTTCTACACAAGGTATGGAACAAGCCGATGCACGGGTTATTTCTGTCGCAGAAGTGCCAATCATGCCTTCTTTTCCCAAGAAAACGCTGATGCTTGCCGTTATTGTTATGTTGGCATCAGGTATGGGTTCCGCTCTGGTACTCTTACTGGAAATGTTGCACTCAGGGCTTAGAACTCCAGAAGAAATTGAAGCCTATTTAGGTTTTTCCGCGATTGGTTTAATCCCTAAAATCAGCAAAAAAATAGCCCCTTATGATTATCTGCTAGAAAAACCCAACTCCAGTTTAGGGGAGGCGATTAGCTCATTACGCATCTCCTTAATGCTCTCAGATCCTGATAAGCCCATTCATTCATTAATAATCACCGCAGCCACGTTAGGTGAAGGTAAAAGTACATTGGCTTTATCTCTTGCTAGAAGTGCGGCTATCTCAGGACAAAAAGTCATCGTTATTGATGCTGACTTTAGACGACCTAGCCTTGAAAAAAAATTGGACATATCCACTAAAGCCAAAGGACTGACTGATTTAATTATGTCGCACGATAATAATCTCAGCGAATTTATGTACAAGGATGAAAAATCAAACTTAATGATTATGCCTAAAGGTAATGCTAACTACATTAATCCTGTCGATATTTTTGCCTCCCAACGTATGAACAGCGTGTTGACGGCATTACGCGCTGAATTTGATTTGATTATTTTTGATACGCCACCCGTGTTAGCAGTAACCGATGCTCGCGTGTTAGCCTCACTGGTTGATCACGGCTTTCTCATAAAAAATTAACTTGCTTAAGCGTTAAAATTAGTTTTTTC
>JBAXNR010000010.1:0-66231 GCA_037133675.1 Methylococcales bacterium | reverse complement strand
GCAAGTGTCATTATTACTGGCTTGCCTGTTTCGGGTAGCTTACAACTGGGTGGTGCTGCGGTTGTACTGAACCAAATTATTCCCGTTGCTTCACTCTCCAGCTTGACGTTTACGCCTGCGGCTAACGCTAACGGTGTCAATAATTCCAGCTTTGCTTTTAAAGTGCAGGATGATGGAGGGGCAGCTAACGGTGGTGTTGATATTAGTGTTGCTGCCAATACTATCACCGTCAATGTCACACCAGTTAATGATGCGCCTGCGAGTGTGAATGCTACTGTGACTGCCTTAGAAGATACCAATTATACCTTTGTGGTAGCGGACTTTGGTTTTACCGATGTGAACGATAGTCCAGCCAACAGCCTCGCTAATGTCATTATTACTGCTTTACCCCTTGTAGGTAGTTTGCAACTGAATGGCATAGTGGTTACGGCTAACCAAGTGGTCAGTGTTGCCAATATTACCAGTGGTTTACTAAAGTTTATTCCAGTAGCTAATGGCAACGGTAACGCTTATTCAAGTTTTGGCTTTAAAGTACAGGACAATGGTGGCACGCTTAATGGAGGTATTAATACCAGTGTTACTGCTAACACCCTGACCATCAATATCACGCCAGTCAATGATGCACCTACTCTTGCAGCAACAACCATTAATTATATCGACACGCAATTTATTGATACTGCCACTATCATCGACAAGTCAGCACAATTAGCAGGTAATGATGTCGATACTGGCGACACTCTCACTTATTCTATTGTGGGTGCGGGTGTGGTTGATATCGGTGGAATATCTAGCTTGCTTGGTGCTTATGGAACATTGGAAGTCATTGATGCGACGGGGGTCTACACCTATAAACCTGATTTGACAAAAATTGAGCCTTTAGGGGTAGCTGCTTCGGACAATTTTACCGTTAAGGTATCAGATAGTGGCACACCGTCATTAAGTGCCACATCAACATTTACTGTTTCTATCGCACAACAAGGTGTTACAGAGACTAACGGTAACGATGTTCTTACAGGTACACCTGGTACAGTAGATCATTGGGCAGGACTGGCAGGTAACGACACCTATTATGTTGATACAGTAGGTGACACAATCGTAGAACTACCGAATGGAGGTACTGATACTGTCTACTCGACTCTCTCCTCCTATACGTTAGGTGCTAATATCGAGGGACTGGTTCTATTGGCTGGGGCTATTAATGGTACGGGTAATGATGAAGGTGACACTATTATCGGCAACACTGCAAGCAATAGCATCACTGGTGGCGCGGGTAACGATACGCTGGATTGTGGGGTATCGGATGTTAACAATCCAGGTATCATCGACACCCTAAACGGCGGTGCTGGTAACGATACTTTTGTAGTTCGAAGCTTTTTTGCACAGGGTGTCTACGACGGTGGTACAGGTAGTGACACGCTGGATTTCAACCAGCCTGATGCTTACATGGCTGGGATTCGTAGTACTAACAATATTGGGGTTGGTGTTAATCTTGGAACTGGTAATGCCTACACCTACTACCTAAGTTCAACTGGCTTCACTTGGGATGATCCCAATGGAAATATTAAAATCTCTAACATCGAAAATGTTATCGGCACTGCTCAAGGCGATGTAATCATTGGTGATGCCAATAATAATATACTGGATGGCGGGGTATCGGATGTTTACAATCCTGGAGTGATAGATAATCTATTCGGTTTCGCTGGCAACGACACCTTTCTAGTTCGAGGCTTTTTTGCACAGGGTGTTTATGATGGCGGCACGGGTAGTGACACGATTGATTTCAGTCAGCCTGATGCTTTCACTGCTGGGGCTCGTAGTACTGGCCATATTGGGGTTGGTGTTAATCTTACAACTGGTAATGCCTACACCTACTTCCTAATGTCAACTGGCGGCACTTGGGATGATCCCGTTGGAAATATTAAACTCTCTAACATCGAAAATGTTATCGGCACTGCTCAAGACGATGTATTGATCGGCGATAGCAATGCTAACGTACTGGAAGGAGACGTAGGTAAGGATATCCTGTTGGGTCAAGGAGGTGCAGATACTTACATCGGTGGTCTTGGCTCAGATACTATCAATCTCACCGAAACAACGCCTGCAACCGATACTGTGCAGATTGCCGCTGGGGACAGTTTGGCAACAGTGGGCGGCTATGATCTGGTAACTGGCTTTACATCGTATAATGGTGTTCTTAACCTCACGGGTATTGATCAGCTTGATTTAGCCAGTATAGCTATTGCCACTAATACTACAGGAACAAATGGTACGGATTCAGGTATTATTAAGAGCCATAGTATTACCAGTGGTCTGATTAGCTTTGGAGGCACGGATAGCTATACTGCTCCGCTCACCATCACAGCGGCTAATTTAGCGGACGTATTCGGTTATTTACAAGCCAATATCACAGGAACGGATACCGTTGCTTTTGTTTCGGGTGGCAATACCTTTGTTTTCCAAGACGGAGGTACAGCGGCTGATACCTTAGTAGAATTAGTTGGTGTTGCTGGTACAACAGGTGTTAGCACCACGCCTTTCGTTGCTAACTCAATATGGATTGTGTAATGTTTTATTGTTTGTAGCCTCACTCATTAACAAGCCCCTTTATGGGGCTTGTTTTTTATTGGCAATACCGCAAACGTCTATGGTCGTTTACCAAATAACGCAGTACCAATTCTAACGATGGTTGCACCTTGGGCAATCGCCGCGTTTAGATCATCGCTCATACCAAAAGAGAAAGTATCGAGTTCTGGTTTATTAAGGCTCTTAATCGCTTGATAAAGGATTTTATAAGGCTGACATTGTTGTTCAAAACTGTCACTAGGGGCGGGAATCGCCATGACACCGCGTAGTTTTATATTAGGCAGCACCGCCACTCGTTCAGATAATTCAGCTAGATTATCTAAATGAATGCCAGATTTACTAGCTTCATCACTGATATTCACTTGTAAGCAAATATTTAATGGGGCTAGGTGTTGCGGACGTTGTTCACTAAGCCGCCTTGCAATTTTTAAATTATCGACACTGTGTACCCAGTCAAAATGACTAGCAATCGCTTTGGTTTTGTTGGATTGAATAGGGCCTATAAAATGCCACGTTATGTCAAACGCACCTAAGGCTTGTTGTTTGCTCAGTGCTTCTTGTAGGTAGTTTTCTCCGAAATGCCGTTGCCCAGCTTGATAGGCATTAGCAAGCGTTGAAGCGGGTTGAGTTTTACTGACAGCCAGTAATAACACCGAATCAGGCTGGCGTTGGCAACTGATTTCAGCATGCTTAATTTGTCTGTGTAGTTGTTTTAATGAATCAATAAGAGTTGTCATAGTTATCGCTAAAATTTTTGTGCATGGCTCATAATATCAGTGCTTCAAAAAAGCCATGAGTTAGGTTATGGTATAAGTTACTTTTTGCGTTTACGTTGTGAGGGATATTATGGATATTACCGAGTTATTAGCCTTTTCTGTTAAAAATAAAGCATCAGATTTACATTTATCGGCGGGATTGCCACCGATGATTCGCGTTGATGGTGATATTCGGCGCATTAATATGCCGTCATTAGATCATAAAGGTGTTCATGGGTTAATTTATGACATTATGAATGATAAGCAGCGGCGAGATTACGAAGAATTTTTAGAAACCGACTTTTCATTTGAATTACCCAATGTTGCTCGCTTTCGGGTTAACGCATTTAATCAAGAGCGCGGTGCGGCGGCGGTATTTAGAACCATTCCTTCGGTAGTGTTAAGTTTGGAGGATTTAAAAGCACCCAAGTTTTTTGAAGAGCTGTGTAAAAAACCGCGCGGTATGGTATTAGTGACTGGTCCTACAGGTTCAGGTAAATCCACCACCTTGGCGGCAATGGTTAATCATATTAATTACAATGATTATGCTCATATTCTTACCGTTGAAGACCCTATCGAATTTGTCCATGAAAGCCAAAAATCCTTAATCAATCAGCGCGAAGTTCATCGTGACACCCACGGTTTTAGTGAAGCCTTACGTTCAGCATTGCGGGAAGATCCCGATGTTATTCTAGTAGGCGAAATGCGGGATTTAGAAACCATTCGACTTGCCATGACAGCGGCAGAAACAGGGCATTTAGTGTTTGGCACATTGCACACCACCTCCGCAGCTAAAACTATTGACCGTATTATTGACGTATTTCCAGCCGCCGAAAAAGAAATGATACGCTCAATGTTATCGGAATCATTGCAGGCGGTTATTTCGCAATCACTGCTTAAAAAAGTTGGCGGTGGTCGTATTGCAGCGCATGAAATCATGGTGGGTACACCTGCGATTAGAAACTTAATTCGTGAGGCGAAAGTCGCACAAATGTATTCAGCGATTCAAACAGGACGCAAAGATGGTATGCAGACATTGGATCAAAATCTGAAAGAATTAGTTGAAAAAGGCTTGGTCACGCCAGCAATGGCAATGAGCAAAGCGGTCAATAAAGAAATGTTCCGTTAGGGGGATTGTGATGGACTTTGAAAAATTATTAGCATTGATGTGCCAAAAAAAAGCGTCTGATTTATTTATCACCGCAGGGCGACCACCTTGTATGAAAATTGATGGGATGATAACAGACATTTCTAAAACAGAGTTGACCGAAGCACAGTCATTAAAAATCATCTTGGGAATTATGAGTCCCGCTCAACAAATGGAATTTGAAAATACTAAAGAGTGTCAGTTTGCGATTAATTATCCAGATTTGGGACGATTTCGAGTCAGTGCGTTTACTCAGCGAGATGCAGCTGCGATGGTGCTACGCCGCATTGAACATGAGATACCCAATGCTGAAGATTTGAATCTACCGCTGATTCTAAAAAATATGATCATGGAAAAACGGGGGCTAATTATTTTTGTGGGAGCAACTGGTACGGGTAAATCAACGACTCTGGCTGCTTTAATTAAGCATCGTAATCAAAACAGCCGTGGTCATATTATTACCATCGAAGATCCTATCGAGTTTCAGCACCCGCATTTAGGCTGTATTATCAGCCAGCGTGAAGTTGGCTTAGATACCGAATCTTATGAAGTGGCGTTAAAAAACACCCTACGTCAAGCACCCGATGTGATTTTAATTGGGGAGATAAGAACGCGTGAAACCATGCAAAATGCCATTACGTTTGCTGAAACAGGGCATTTATGTTTATCCACATTACACGCCAACAATGCTAACCAAGCGATAGATCGCATTCTGCATTTTTTTCCTGATGAAATGCACGATCAGGTGTTAATGGACTTGTCGCTAAATCTAAAAGGCATTGTGGCGCAGCAATTGATTAAACGCTCCGATGGCAAAGGGCGTTATCCTGTGGTAGAAGTTTTTCTTAATACACCGCTGGCTAAGGACTATATTCGTAAAGGTGAAGTGCATAAACTCAAAGAATTAATGAAGAATTCTAAAGAAGAAGGTATGCAAACCTTTGATATGGCTCTTTATGAGTTATATAAAGCACACAAAATTAGCTATGACGATGCAATTAATTCCGCAGACTCTAAAAATGATCTTCGTTTAGTTATCAAACTAGGCGATGAAAATGCAATTTATGGGGGTGATATTATTCTGACCCCCGATGAAGATGAAAATAATGGTGCTACCTTACAGATACGGCGACCTACCTCATTAAAACTGTAGCGTCATTCCCTTAGCGCAGCTTTGCTTGAAAAAATGTTAAAAACTTTCCTGATTAGCAATATTGTTCAGCTAGCACCGTCATACTGGCATGGATGCCAATATCCAGTCACAGGGAGAGCGTAGCGAGGGGGTTCTGTTCAAGCCTTGGCTTCTGGATTGTGGCGAACCCTCGCTACGCTCTCCCTGCCGCAATGACGGTATTTGGGTTACTGGCTGAAGCATCTTACTAATCAGGAAAACTTTTTGGAAACTATTATCCCTGCTCATCATCATTACTTTCATTTAGCCCAAAGCTTAGGTTTTTTCTTGTTAATACAGTTTCAAGTGCGACTAGCGAAAAAGAAAGTGGGCGATTGTTCATGGTCTTATATAGATACTCCGTTACAAGTCAAACATATCAACAATGCAAAACTGTTGATGCGAATGCGCGTAAGCCTGATGCGCGGTAAATTTTTTCTGCTGTTGTTGATTGTGTCAGGCTGTAGTGCTGTGCCTAATGTGGAACACAAAGCTAGCTTTGTCATCCCGCCTATTTGGCAAGCCGATAAAATCGTTAATCATAAAATCGCTGAACAATGGCTAACACAATTTGCTGATAGCCAATTAACCACATTAGTTAATGACGCACTCGCGCATAATTACGACTTAAAAGCCGCCGCCGTCAGAATCAATGCTGCGCATGAACAAGCGATTATCGAAGGGGCGCAACGCTTGCCTCAGTTGAATGCGTTGCCTAACTATCAAAATCAACGTGATTCACTAAACGGAACAACGAGCGGCTTTGACGCACTGTTTAATTTGAGTTGGGAACTTGATGTGTGGGGACGCATCCGCTACAGCCAACAAGCGGCAGGACAGGAAGCCAACGCGGTGGCTGACGATTATCAAGCCGCCCGATTATCCTTAGCCGCTCGCACTGCACAAAGTTATTTTGAATTAATCGAAGCCAATCTACAGGTGCAAGTTGCCGAACAATCAATTAAAGACCGCCGCGTGATTGCTGACCTAGTACGCGGACGCTTTGAGCGCGGCTTAACAGGCGGTTTGGATTTGCGTTTAGTGCTAACCGATTTAGCCAATGCCGAAGCGTCTGTAGCAAGCTCGCGTAATCAAGTACAAATTATCACCCGCCGTTTGGAGGTGTTGCTGGGGCGTTATCCCAGTGGGCAGTTACAGAAAAACGCCAAGCTACCTGCACCACCTAATGTACTTACCTCTGGTTTACCCTCTGAATTATTAACCCGCCGCCCAGATATTATTGCTGCGTTTAATCGTATACTGGCGGCGGATTCACGTTTAAGTTCAGCCAAAAAAGCATTGTTGCCGCGCTTCACCTTGACTGCAAGCGGCGGTACAAGTAGCGCGGCATTAACTGAATTAATTGATCCTCGCGCAGTCGCTTGGAATGTAGCGATGGGGTTATTGCAACCGATTTTTACAGGCGGCAGATTGCAAGCCATTATTCGATTGAATGAAGCACAAAAAGAAGAAGCAGTTAATCACTATCAAAGCACTGCGTTGAATGCGTTTCGTGAAGTAGAACAAGCCTTAGCCGCTGAACAGTGGTTACGCGCACAGGAAAAAGCCTTGCAAGAAGCGGTTGAGCAAACCGAAGCCAGCCGTCAACTTGCGGTGTATTCTTATGGTCAGGGTTTAATTCAAATTTTGACTTTATTGGATAGTTATCGCAGTACCTTCACCGCACAAAGTGAACATCTGGCAGTACATCGACAATTACTCAATAATCGCATCAACCTGTATTTAGCACTAGGCGGTGGCGTTTAAATGCGGCAACTAAAAATTATTTTACCCATTATTTTATTAGCACTGGGTGGTGCAGGAGCTTACGCACTGATTGCCACCAAACCCGTACTAGAACCTGAAAAACCAAGCAATACTATTCCTGTGGTCAGCGTCATTACCGTTCAACCCGAAACACGGCAATTAAATGTCGCTTCACAAGGCGTGATAAAACCGCGTCATGAGCTAGAGTTAAGCGCGGAAGTATCGGGCAAAGTGCTGTATCTGCATCCAAATTTTGTGACGGGTGGTTTTTTTAATCACGATGAAGTCTTAGTAAGCATAGATTCACGCGATTACGATGCCGCCATCGTGCAGGCACAGGCGCAAATCGCCGAAGCCAAACGTCTGTTAGCGACCGAACAAGCCCAAGCGGAACAAGCTAAAACCGAATGGCAAGCCTTAGGCAAAGGGCAACCCTCCGCATTAGCCATGCGTGAACCGCAACTTGCCGAAGCACACGCCAAACTGAAAGCTGCTGAAAGTACATTAATACAGGCGAATAATCGTCGTAGTCGTTGTGAAATACACGCACTGTTTGCGGGGCGTTTTGCCAGTAAAGCCGTTTCTTTAGGACAAATTATTCAGACGGGCGAAAAACTGGCACGACTATATGCCACCGATATTGCCGAAGTGCGTTTACCTATCGCATTGGAACAATTGGCATATCTCGACATTACCTTGAATGAAAAAACCAAACAAAACCCTGTAAAAGTCACGCTAACTGCACAATTAGCAGGTGTTAACCAAACGTGGCAAGCACACATTGTACGCACCGAAGGCATGATTAATGAAAGCATGGGCGTTTTATACCTCGTCGCCGAAGTACAGCAAAAAGACCAAGCTCCATTATTAAACGGGCTATTTGTGCAAGCTGACATTCAAGGCAAAACCTTGGATACGGTTTTTGCCCTGCCACAGCAAGCGATTAACGCCGCTCACACCGTGTTGATAGTCGATAAAGACCAGCACTTACACAGCCGTCATCTTGAGGTGTTACGCAGCGAAGACAATCGCGTGTTAATTCAGCAAGGTTTGCAGGCAGGTGAACGTATTATCACCGCAGGTATTGATTTGCCTATCGAAGGCATGACGGTTCAAGTGGAACAAACCAAGTGACAAACACGGCACAACCGACAGGCTTACTGGCATGGTTTGCCAGCAATTCCGTTGCTGCCAATTTATTGATGATGCTGATTTTTATCGGTGGCATTATCGGTTTTAATGTGGTCGATAAAGAAGTGTTTCCACGTTTTAGTCTGCAAAAAATTACTATCATCGCCGCTTATCCGAACGCCCGTTCAGAAGACATTGAAGCATCCTTGTGTTCCAAAATAGAAAATGCGATTTATGAACGTGACGGCGTTACACGCTTAAAAACAGAAATTACCGAAGGGCTATGCCTAATCAACGTTTCGATATTACCGAATGTCGATCAAGAGCAAATGATTAACGCCTTACGCGCAGGCATTCAAAGTATTCCACGTTTACCCAAAGGCATAGAAAACATCAGTATACAAGCAGCCACGCGTGATGATGACTCAGGCGTTATCTGGGTCGCATTACATGGTGAAACCGATGCCCTCGCTTTGCAACACTACGGCGAACGGGTTAAAGCCGATATTGAACGTATTGATGGCGTGCGTTTAGTACGAAATTACAATGAAATCCCCTATGAAATCGCCATTGAAGTATCAGCGGTAAAACTACGCCAATATCACACGTCGTTGCATGATGTCACCGATGCCATTCATCACACGTCGTTAAATCAATCCGCTGGCTTAGTTAAAACCCCAGCGGGGGAATTGTCATTGCGCGTGCAAGCCAAAGCAGGGGATGTTGCAAGCCTCAATAACATCATATTACGCACCGATAACAAGGGCGCGAAATTACGTTTAAGTCAGGTTGCAACAATTCGGGATAATTTAGAAGAGCGGTTATCCGAATGGCATCACAATGGTGAAACCGCACAAGGCTGGGAAATTCATACCAAACACAGCTCGGTAGATGTGGCACGAAATGTTAAACGTTACGTTGCCGATATGCAGACAAAACTGCCGCAGGGCTTAGTGATGACCACTTGGTGGGACACCTCTCAAGCTTACGATGAACGAGTGCAAACGCTCATTGAAGACGGGCTGAGCGGTTTTGTGCTGGTGTGTTTGGTACTCACGCTGTTTTTACGCTTGCGGGTCGCGGTGTGGGCGGGTGTGGGGATTTTTACTTCCATATTCGGCGCGTTATGGTTGATGCCTGTGTTCGATGTGTCGCTGAATATGTTGTCATTGTTTGGCTTTTTACTGGCAATGGGTATTCTAGTAGATGACGCTATTATCATTGGCGAAAGCGTGTATTCGTTGCAAGAACAAGGCACAGAATCCAATCTAAATGCCGCCATTAAAGGTGTACAGGCGGTGGCATTACCTGTGGTGTTATCCGTCATGGTTTCACTGGTGGCTTTTTTGCCCAGTCTGTTTTTACCTGGGTGGGCAGGACGCATGATGCAACCAATTTGCTTGGTGATGATTTTAACCTTGGTGTTTTCTTTGGTTGAAGCCTTGTTAATTTTGCCTTCCCATTTAGCTGCTGAAGAAAAAAAGCAGCGTAAAATTTCTACGCTAGCTGGGATTCGTGACTGGCTTAACCAAGGGCTAGATCGTTTTGTTGATGGCTATTACCGTCCTTTTTTACAACTTGCATTGCGCTGGCGTTATCTGACTATTGCCTGTTTCATGGTGTTGTTACTGCTATGTACCGCGTGGGTAGAAAGCGGACGCAGTCGCCTATCATTGCAAGCCGATGTGACTAAAGACAGTTTTTGGGTGTCGCTAAAAACCCCTGAAGACCTACCTTATAGTGAAACTCGCAAACGTGCCAAGCAAGTTGAACAAGCGTTTTTTGAATTGCGTGATGAACTCAATGCCGCAACACCAAACAGCCCTAGCGTAGTGGTCGGTTTAGAAACCATGATTTTTGAACACAGCGCGGGCTTTTGGACAGAATTTTCCCCAGAAGGACGACAACGTCTCGTCGTTGAAGATTTCATTAATGACTGGCGTAAACGAGTCGGTGATTTAGGACGTACCAAAATTGATTTTTTATACAAAGAAGGCGATGTCGATTATGACCTTGAATTTGATTTAGGTGCGACTGATCCTGCTTTATTACCTAAAGCCGCAGAACAATTCAAAGCCATGCTCGCCAGTTACAATGGGGTTTATGATGTCATCGATTCAGCCGAAGTGGGTAAACCCGAAATTCGCCTGAGCTTAAAAGCCAATGCCGAACACTTGGGATTACGGCTTGAACAACTGTCTGAACAAGTCAATCACGCCTACTATGGCGATGAAGTCGAACGACTGCAACGCGGACGCAATGAAGTCAAAATTAGGGTGCGCACTCCGCGTGTAGAGCGGGAATCCTTAGATAATTTACGCGAGTTACCGATACGCTTACCCGATGGACAACTTGTCCCCTTAGGCACAGTCGCCGAAGTATCGCTGACTAATGGACTAAGTAAAATTATTCGCCAAGATCGCCGCCGTGTCCTTAAAATTCAGGCGCGGGTTGACCGTAAAAAAGTCGATGTCAATGCCTTGTATGACGAGTTAGAAAACAACGAACTAAAAACCCTGCAACAACGCTATGCGGGGCTAAGTATTGATATTGGGCAGTCACATCAAGACCAGAAAGCCATGTCCATCGCCCTGCAACAAAACACCCTGATTTCATTATTGGTGATTTATGTGTTGATTGCTGTGCCGTTTCGCTCGTATTTAAAACCGCTGATTTTTCTACTTGCCGCGCCTGTCGCATGGTGTGGGGCAGTGATTGCCCACGCTTTAGTCGGCTTGCCCTTATCAATGGAATCCTTAGTGGGCATGGTTGCCGCCAGTGGCGTAGTGGTCAATGACAGTTTGGTGTTACTGGATTATTTACGCGAACACCAAGAAGATGACACGCCTATTTCTGAGCTAATCTGCGCCGCCTGTACCTCACGGTTTCGGGCGATTTTTCTCGCCTTTCTCACCAACTTTGCGGGTTTTTTACCCACCTTATTAGAAACCAGCCCACAAGCACAATTTTTAATCCCGATGACGTTATCGTTATCCGCAGGCTTATTATTAGGCATGACTGCTAGCTTGATTTTAACGCCTGTCTGTTATGCGGTGTTAGGTAAATGATGCCATGTTGAACTACATGATTTTGTGTAAAATATCTATAACACCTAGTTAAATGGGTTAAACCTGTTATAGCGATATTAATGTCTGGCAGTCATGCCCAAAAGTAAAAATAACAGATTTAATACACTACCCTTCATGCGTACGCTGGTGTCCAGTGCGGATGGCTTGGGTTTCTTGGGAATAATCTTCCAGTGGGGCTTATCGAAGTGGGAATAGGATTAGAAATGTGATTCTAGCATCTTTCTAATATTCCAATGCGTTTGCCTACTCAGATAATTCGTGTCTACACAGCCAATGTATAGTGATGAGAGCAAACAAATATACGTTATATGACCTAATGAATAGGTGATATAACGTATTTTTATAAGCACTGCGAGTCATTTATTAAGCCACTATGCGTGTAATCTCTATCAAAATAGCAAACTGTCAAAATTGGCAACAATCTTGCTTTAATTGTTCACTCAGTTACTTTATTACCCACATTATCTTGTGTCCAGCATACAACTTAACAGTAATCAAATAGCCTTGTTATTTCAAAACCATAATGATGCCATTGTGGCTTTTTTATTTAATCGGGTAGCTTGTCCTGAAACGGCGCAAGATTTAAGTCAAGAAGCTTATTTACGCCTGATTAATAAAAGTGAAATAACCCACGATGAAAATATCATCGGCTATCTGTTTCGTATCGCCGATCGTTTAGCGATTGATTATTTACGCCAAAAACGCTTGCCACGATATAACACCGTCGAGTTGAGCGACGATTTACCCTGCCCACAACTGCAACCTGACGTACTTACCGAATTACATCAGCAATGCCAATTAGTATTAGACGCTATTAATACCTTACCGCGTAAATATCAGCAGGTGTTTTTATTGCGTAAAATTGATGATCTCAGTTACAGTGAAATTGCCCAGCGTTTAAATATTTCTGAAAAAACCGTGCAGCGTTATTTAGTGAATGCCATTCTACATTGTCATCACGTCATGGAAAATCCCCCACGCTAATGAACTACAGTGAACGACAATTAAAACAAGCGGTAACGTGGTTTGTGCGACTGCAATCCGACCAATGCTCTGAACAAGATCGGCAACTTTTTGATGTGTGGTTAGTAAAAAACTCCGCTCATTCGGCGGCTTACGCCAAAGCACGGCAACTGTGGAATAATTTTGATGAACTCAAAACACTGAATGACATTCCCGCACTCAATGACGCTCGCAAAGCAAAACCCACAAAAACACCGTTAGCTACCCTCGCTTTATTACTACTGATGACAGCACTGCTCAGTGGTGCTTACCAAGAATACAGTACAGAAACCCTGAGCTATACCACCGCACAAGGTGAACATCGACACATCATACTTGCGGACGATTCACAGATTGACCTCAATACCAACACCCAACTGCACGTCAAAATTTCTCTGTTGCAACGTCAAGTACATTTAATAAAAGGTGAAGCCTTATTTACCGTCCATCATGAATCATTGAGAGCTTTTACTGTGCAGGCTAATGAGTTGCAAATTCGTGATATAGGCACACGGTTTAATGTTCATCTTGCGCCTGAACGTGTGGTAGTTGCTGTTTTAGATGGAGAAGTTGAATTGAATGACGGGGAAATCGTAAATCATAAGCCACTAACAGCGGGTAATCAGCGCGTTTACACAAAAAACACAGGACTAAATCTGCCAGAAGCCATTAATAATGAAACCATCACCGCGTGGCTGAATGGGCATTTAGTGTTCAAACGCACCCCATTAAGCCAAGTTACCGCTGAATTGGAGCGTTATCACTCGGTAAAATTTGTATTTGCTAATCCTGAACTTGCCCATGAAACGCTAAGCGGTAATTTCGACGCAAATAAGCTCGAACCTTTTCTACACGCCATTGAAACCCTATTGCCTATTCATGCAAAACGCCAAGGCAAAACCATTTTGTTACAACAAACACGAAAAAAATAATGCCGTTCTGGCGTGCAAGCTCTGCTTGCAAAGCCTGACTTCCTTATAGTATTACCAAAAAAATAACTTTTTTTGTCCAGTTGATGCGTGCAGTTTCGTTATTAACTAAGTAGCCATTCAAAAGTTACGCGCTATTTACTTAATTACAGGACATTTTATGATTAACCCACCGTTTAGATTGAGAAACTTGTCATTATTGGCATTATTACTTAGCAATGCTATTGATGCCCAAGCAGGACAGCCAGCGTATAACTTTAATTTACCCGCACAACCCGCCGCCAGCACCTTAGATCAAATCGCTAAGTCATCAAAAACGCAATTAATTTATGCCGATAAAAGCGTACAAGGTGTAACAGCAGCCCCAGTCCAAGGACATTACACCGCACCAGAAGCACTAACGGTTGCACTCAACGACACCGATTTAGCCTACGAAAAAGTAGATAATAGCGTCATCGCAGTCAAAAAAGCTAACAAGCCAACTGCCGCTAGTACCACAACTTTGCCGACGATGACAGTAACCGACCAAGCAGTGCGTGATGTCAACGCACCTGATAATCCCGATTACACACGCACTAACGCAACTACTGCAACTAAAACAGATACCCCGCTGATGGAAACCCCTTATGCGGTGACTGTCGTACCGCAACAGGTATTAAAAGACAAGCAGGTGATTCGCGTTGAAGATGCGGTAACCAGCGTCGCAGGTGTACAGTCTAGCTGGACAAATGGCGGACAAAGTGACGTGTTTATCATGCGTGGTTTTCAAAATCTATTCTTGTATAGAGACGGTTTTCTTCTGCCTTCGGCATTAGGTGGTGGTGGTGCGAAGCGTGAAGTGGCTAATTTGGATCGCATTGAAGTGCTAAAAGGCGCGGGTTCTATTTTATTTGGACGTAGCGAACCAGGTGGAGTTATCAATATGGTAACTAAAAGACCGCAAGCTGAGTCCTATAACTCAATACAGCAACAATTCGGTTCTTACGGTTTTTTCCGCACGACAGCGGATTCAACAGGCAAAATTACCAAAGATAATAGCTTGCTTTATCGTGTCAATTTGTCATACCAAAATTCTGGTTCTTACCGTGATTTTGTTTCAAATGATGATTTTTTCATTGCACCGAGTTTAACCTGGAATGTGTCTGATAAAACACAGGTCAACGTGGATGTTGAATACCAGCATTTTAATGACAGAAGTGATTCAGGTATTCCACCGATGGGGAATCGTCCCGCTCCTGTGCCTATTAACCGTCAAATCGGCGACCCATTAAACAACAAAAACGTTGGTAACAGAACATACATAGGGGCTAACTGGTCACACGCATTCAATGATCAATGGAAGCTGACTCATCGTTTTGGTGTGGAGTTTTTGGACAAAAAGAACGACTTCACTTTCTTTTTTGGGAAACCAGACGATGCGAGTAATCTAGTAAACATTAATGCCAATTTTGACCCGCAGGGTAATCGTGGTTTCAACAATGGCATCACCCGTCAACAAAACTATTACACGACGCTTAATTTAACAGGTAAGTTTAATACCTCAGTGCTGGAACATTCTACCTTATGGGGTTTTGATTATTTTGTCATTGATAACCAAGGCGCAAGTGCTTGTTGTGCTGCGTTTCCTATGGACGCTAATTTTAATATCTTTAATCCCACTTATCAGACCTCAAGAGATCCAGCTGCTTCAGCTTTCATACCTAACTCAAAATTCAATCAAGAATGGTACGGTCTGTATTTTCAAGACCAAATCAAGTTTCCATTCAATGTCTACGGTAACGTAGGTATTCGTTATGATAATGCCACCGCCACCCAATATGCGACTAACGGTGATTACACCAAAACGGTTGATACCCATTTCAGCCCGCGTGGTGGTTTGCTATGGAAACCAGTGAATTGGTTAGCTGTATTCAGTAACTACAGTACAAATTTTGGTCCTTCCAACACTCTATTTAACGCGCCTGGTCAACAAGTATTGCCACCCACCTTAGCAAATCAGTGGGAAGTCGGTGCAAAAACTGAATTTTTCAATGGTCGATTAACCTCATCCTTTGCATATTTTGATTTAACCAAAACCAACGTGGCGGTTTCTGACCCGACAAATCCTAATATTCAAATTGCCTCTGGTAAACAGGAAAGTCGCGGCTATGAATTTGAAGTGGCGGGTGAGATGTTACCTGGTTGGAGAACAGTCGCCGCTTATACCAATCTTACTTATGCCAAAATTAAAGTTGGCTTTAATGGCGGCGTTGATGATGATAGCGGACATCGGATGTTTAACACGCCACGCAATTATGGCAGTTTATGGAATACTTACGAATTCCAAAATGCTACATTACGCGGCTTAAAAGTGGGTGGTGGTGTAATTGCTTCTAGCCCAAGCCAAGGCACAAACGCTAACGACTTCCAATTACCTGGTTATGTGACGATGAACCTGATGAGTAGTTACGGATTAAAAGTTGCGGGAAAAAATATCACGTTTCAACTGAATGCTAATAACCTGCTGGATAAACATTATTACTCAGGTACGAACACAGGCAGCATGATCGGCGTTGCCCAGCCCAGAAACTTTATGGGATCGATAAAACTCGAATTTTAAGTCGTGTAAGTTGGGTTGCGAAAGAGCCGCTACCCACAACCTAGACTGGTGATGGGTTAAATCTGTTAAGGAGTCCAAAACACGTTTTGGACGTTTTTAGCAAGTCCAAGTCGTGCCTTGGACTCCGAACTATCGGTTGCGGAATCTGATTTTAAGAAAACATAGGTTTAATCCACTACCCCTAGACTCTATATTTTCAGCCATCATGCTCAACTTAACCCTAAAAAATCGCCGCAAACTATGGCTCAAAGTACATTTGTATCTTGGGTTATTTGCTGGCGCGGTGTTTGTCATCATTGGGCTAACAGGTAGCATACTCGCCTTTGAATACCCATTAGATGAAACCTTAAATGCCGACATAATGACGGTATCAGCGGATGGTAATAAAACGATCATGCCACTGAATGAAATTGTCGCCGCTGGTTTACACGCATTACCTGCCGATGGCAAAGCACTCAACATTGATTTTCCACGGCATTCAGGATTGGCTTACGCGTTGTGGTTTGAACAACCTTCAAACAATCCGACTTTCCCAGAACGTCATCAAATTTTTATCAACCCGTACACGGCACAAGTCACAGGACAGCGTTTGCTGATTGATTTTGACCATATCTGGCGTGATCCGTTTAAAGATTTTATTTTGCGCCTGCATTACACAATGTGCTTAGGCGAAAGCGGTATGACTATCGTGGGTTTTATCGGTATAGGCTTATTATTTTCGCTACTGACTGGGCTGATTGTTTGGTATCCCTTGGGTGGGCAATTTAAAAAAGCTCTGAGCATCAAACGTAACGCTAACTTTACCCGATTCAATTTTGATTTACACAAAACCGTGGGTTTTTACGGCGGCTTTGTTCTGCTGTACTTAGTGCTATCTGGCGTATATTTGATTTTTCCTAATTACGGACGAGGCTTAGTGAGTGTGTTTTCGCCTGTTACTCCGTGGACAAATTATCAAAGTGTTAGCCCAACAGCCGATAAAAACCCCATCAGTATGGCGCAAGTTGTCGCCATTACCGATACCTATTTTCCAGACGGCAGTTATCAATACATCGTGTTTCCTCAAAATGCCCAAGATGTTTATGTCGTTGGCAAGCGGCAAGATAACGAAATTAACCAACATCATCCTTATCGGCAACTGTGGATAGACCAATACAGCGGAAAAATCGTTCATGAACAACACGCCGATACTCGCAGCACAGGTGATATTTTTGATGAATGGTTATATCCATTGCACACAGGCGAAGCCTTTGGTTTTATAGGACAAGTGATTATTTTAATTACAGGATTATTGCCTCTATTACTCTACATTACTGGCGTAATACGCTGGTTACAAAAACGTAAAGCTGCACAGAATAGTAAAAGGGCTGCGTTAAGTAAATCAGGTGTACAAACTTAAGATTGTAATCCGAAAAAACGTTACAAATTTTCGTAGCGATTCATATCAAATAGTCCACCTGTTTCTGGCTGTTGACTTAGGTGTTTTTGATTGAAAAAATCGTAGTATTGCCAGATTTCTGGGTTATTACGGCGAATACCGTAGTGACTATAAAAACTGTCTATCTCGGTTTCGGTTTGGCTGTGTTTGAGCTGGTCGATAAAATCAGTGAATTGGAGTGCAGAAACTGCCAAGAAAATATTTGGATAACTGCCTATAAAATCAGGAATGACAGTTAAAGTATCTTTTTCAGGTTCTCTGCGTAAATCTTCGGCAAAAATAAACGAGACGTTGCGTAAATTTTTATTGCGAATAAGTGTGTACACAGTGTCTTGTTCAGGCTTGGCGGTTTTTACGCGTAAAAAAGACACTTCGGGTAATGCAGTCAGATCTTTGCCTATTAATTTGGTTAGTTGGCGGGCGAACTGGTCAATTTGTTGCTGTTGGCTTGCATTATCGGCAAGCGTACAATTTTGTTGGCAACGATTAATGCTATCTACTTTACCACCTGCCTGCCCTAGTTTTTGTTGCACTTCGGCAAAAAATTCGCTTTTGTAATCAGTGCTTCTATAAATAATAGCGGGGTCTTTATCGGTACCGAAGCTAGGCGTTTCAAAATAGCCAAACAGCTTAAGGTCAATGCCTTGATACCAGTCGTCGTGTAGCGGTTTTTGTGCTGTTAAGGGAATAAATTTAAGAAATAAATTTTCTGCTTCCATGCGTAAAAAGTCCATGTACAAACGAGTGGTGACTTGATGCCCCGCGCTGCCATAAACGTTGTAACCCGCTACCAGCAAATAATGAATGCGTTCAAAGATTGGGTAATCCACTACCCACGCGGTTAACGGCGTTTGCCCTAAAAGACCTGTGACTACTGTGGCATTATCATAATGGCGGAATACAGTGAGTAAGGCGTTTTCATTATGACCGTCACCATCCCAAATTAAATCCAGATTAGGAGCTTGCTGTTGCCACAATACTTGACTGACAAAAGTATCTTTATTTTGTAAATAGTGAACTTGCAGCTCTTGAAATTGTCGCCATTCTTTAAAGCCAATGCCCTCACCTTCGGATGCTGGCAGTCGTAAATACTCACTATTTTCGGCTAAAAATTGGCTGCTTTGCTTATTGTATTGGGTTTGTGGTTTGAGAAAAGCCACCCAGAATTGATCTCGAATGACGTTTAATGCCGCTTGCCCCATGCACACTGGACCTTTGATAAAGCCAGAAAAAAAGAATTGGGAATCATCAAGTAGGAATTGATAGCGCGAAACTTCAGGTAATTCGCTAAAAGTTTTAAATGGGTTAGCGGCACTGACTTGGTCATAACTTGGTAACTGGGTGACAGTGTAATCAGGCGTTAAAAACAGGGCGCGTAAGCGTGCCATTTTTTCATTACTAAGCTGATAAACAAAATGGTCTTTATCAACAATAGTTGAAGTAAGCGGGCGTAGTCGATAATAAAACTGGCTAGTTTTTGGATCATCAAACGGTCTAACGCTGTTAATTTCTGCGATAGCTTGCCCAGATGGGGTTTTAGAGCGCACCAGTTTGTAAAATTCGTTAGCGGGATGTCCTTTAAAATGCAGATCGCCTAAATACAGATGCTCATAAAAATAGCGGCTACTGAGTTGTTCTTTGAGTGAACTGCCGTTAAAAAACTGTTCCCACAAACTGATTTCAGCAATGGCGGCAGGCGATAATGAAAATTTTTGATCAATCGTCGCCCCATCTTGTAGCCAATTTAATAAGGTATTTTCCTGTTGTTCTGTCAGTGGTGACATTCCATAAGGCATACCCCACAGTGGGTGTTTTTGTTGATGCTCGGCAAATTCATCTAACGTAGAGCATTGTAATTTCCGCTCTAGGGTCAGTTCGATGTCTTTAGGGAGCTTGCCTGTGGTTGGTAACGGATGCTCACGTTTTAAGCGCAACAATTTAGCGATTAAGGATTTATTGAGATTGTCTTGTGGGCTGTTATTGTCTTCATTAATGACGGAAAAAAAATCTTTTTTTCGCCAGCCTGCGGTGCTGGTTTCATCAATGAACAAACGCGTGGGTTCAACGGCTTCCAGTCGCTCATGATCGTAAACAGTATGTTTAGTCGCGCCTCGCGCTAAGCCTTCAGCAGCAGTGAGTTTTAGTTGGCAAGGGGAGTCGTAACAGGCATGGCAAGCAACACAACGCGCATCCAGTATCGGTTTGACATCCTTGCTGTAAGACACAGGTGCGTGTTGTGTGTTAATCGGTATCGGCTGACTATCTTTATGTGCGAACGAAAGCACATCGCTATAAACGACAGCAAAACAGCTGAAAATAATGGTAATGATAAAACTGTTAAGTTTTAAAGCCGCATTTTTCATCATAGTTCAAACATTAATTTGCCAAAAAAATTGACCTCACTATAGCGAACGCGCTAAACGGTGCAGTGCTTCGCTACCATGACTAAAGATAGGCCAGCCGTCACCCGTCAATACAGCGGTGATATTTGGTAATTCAGCAAGACGTTTAACTGATTTTACCGCTAAGTGTTTATTTGAAAGCTTAGCATCGGGTAGTAAACATAATTCACCCGCAACATGACAACGAATTAAATCGCCTGTGATAAGAGTGTGATGGTCTAGTAATAATGCCAGTTCGCCTGCTGTTTTTGAGCCGTGCAGTTGATAGGCAATTAGCCCTGCAAACACTTCTTCTTTATCATGAATCCAATGGTCACAAAATATAGGAAAGCGGTCTTCTTCATCCGCTGGGGCATAAACTAACGCGCCTGTGCTACTGACAATTTGTTCAGTAGCACGACAATGATCACTATTGGTGATGATAATATAATTAACGCCACCTAAACGTTGTAAATGGTCGTGATCGTGTTCAGACATGGGCAATGGATCAATCAATACATTGCCTTCATCACGCACCCACAATATGCTGTGAAAATCTAGGTTGCGTTGTTTGTCAAATTCTGACCAGCCAAATAAATCTTTTCGGTGTAATTGTTTCATCGCATATCTCCTGTGCTGAGCATTATAGTCATTATTTTTGCTGATAGCGGTGTTGCCGAGTCTTTGCATTTGCTAGAAAAAGCTGGCGAGTTTGTTCATCAACGTCAATCCAATGGGTAATTTCATCAAGCGTACGAAAACAACCCAAGCAAATGTCATTATCGTCCAGACAGCAATTTCTTACGCAAGGCGAGGATAGTTGATTATTTGGATGCGTTAATTTATCAGTTATCATGTAGTACTACCACCCCGTGTGGACAATTTAATTTTCATAAAAAACCTTAGTTATGATTATATTTGATTTGTTTGCTCGGTAATTTGATAAACAATTTCCAATAAAATACAAAATATCCTAGTACATCATACTAGGCTTTACGAGTTTCGTTGCATGGTGTAACACTAAATTTTTGTGACATTACGATTCAATAATCATGAGTTGTGCGTATTATTGAATAATCATTAAGCAAATTTATATCTAAAACTGTGCTAAGTTTACTTGCTATTTTCATCGGTCTGGGCAGGAGTAGGTTATAATGCCAGATTAATGTAGTAGTTTGGATTAGGCGCATTTGTAGCTATTTCTTACCACGCTACTTTTTAATATATTATGTACTCAATCTACTTTTTTAAATTCAATAGGCAAAGACTCCAAGGAAAATAAAGATGAGTGTGCTGGATGAGTTAAGAAAAAAAGCCGATGAAAAAAAATCGGCTGAACAGCAAGAAGCCTTGGCTAATGAGCAGTTAGAGGAGATTTATCAGGCAAAAATTTTGCCCAAAATGCAGTTTATTTTTGATAGCTTTCAAGAAACCATTGAGTATCTCAATTTTCTGAAAGAACCAGTTGAGGTAAGAAACTATTGCTCGAAATATCCGCAATTTGGCAATCTTTTTCAATCAAATTATAGAATTAATACTGATGGACGTATTGGTCTTGCCGATTACAATCGCTTGATGCAAATTAACATCGGTTTTTTTTGCGAAGCAAAAGGCGAGTTCAGTTATCGGGTAGAATCTGAACCTTTAATTGATAAAGAAATTCAGTTTCTACAAGCTAAAAAACTGTCCTTTGATTGGAAACACCACTCGCCCATTGGTAGCCCAGCTTTCACAATTTTTACAGTTCAAAAAAAAGTTCCTGTTGCTTTTCGCATTGAGGTTGATTATAAGCAATCAATGTTGAAAGTATTTATCAAAAATCATGAAAATCTTCAGTCGTTTAGCAAGAGCTATACACCCGAAGAGCTTGATAATGATTTTTTAGATGCCTTGCTCTGTTATTTTCTGCGTAAAGATAAACGCTTCGTCAAAGTTGATGATGATCTGTCCATTGAACGTAGAAATGCTATTAAGGCAGCAGTACAAAGCAAAGCCGCCAGCTATCAAAAAAAATATGAGCAAGCTCCTCCAGAAAAGCCAGAACCAGAAATCACTAAAAAAAATCCTATCCAATCGCTGTTTTCAAAATTTCAGAGAAAAAGCTAACGCTATTTATTGAGTATCAATCGAATCGTTGCTTTTACTCGCTCAGGGCTTAGCGTATCCAAACAGACGCTGCGACTACCTTGATGTTTATCGCAGCCTTCCAAATGACAAGGTACACAGGATTTTTCACCTTGAAGCAAATGAATGTTATTGACCGTCTGACTACCAATTTTTGAAAATGGGTTGGTATTTTGCTCAAAGCGGTATGGCCAAGGAGCCCATTTAACGGGGTTAGTCGGACCATACAGAGCAATAACAGGCACATTAGTTGCGGCTGCCAAATGTGTAATACCCGTATCAACGCCTATGTATAATGCAGCGTTAGTCAATAAATGTGTCAATTGCGCTAAAGACACTCGCCCCGCAATATTAAGTGTATCCTCAGGCAATTGCTTGGCAATATCCGCAACATAATCAATTTCTGCTTGTGCCGTTCCCCCTGTCAGTACCAACTTTAAGCCTAGCTCATGCAAATAAAGCCCTATTTGTACCCAGCCTGCAATCGTCCATTGTTTATAAGTCCATTGTGGATGAGTATGTAAAACTGCGTAAGCACTATTGCCGACTAATTGATTCAATGCCTGCGTGTCATCAGTTTGTGGTGGAACTAACAAAAAACAAGGCGGCACATTAATTAATGTCAGTATTTTTAAATGTTGCAAAACCGTATGGGTATTGTCATCATCAAATTCTAACCAATATTGCAGAAAAAATCGTTTCCACCAACCTGTATGCTGTTTAGGTGGCACTACGCCTATCCGCCGTGATGAAGCAAATAAGCTATACAAAAAAGGACGATCACCACATTGCGTAGTAATTGCCAGATCATAGCCTCTGGCAAGTTGTTTGAATAATGTCCAATGATCGGCTAACTTTGCCTTGCTAGGTACGGTAATGAGTTGATTAATATCAGGATTACCTTCCAACATAGCAACCGTATTAGCATAGACCAATATATCTAACTGGGCATCGGGATACGCTTGACGTAGTGAGCGTATTAACGGCGTAGTTAATAGCACATCACCCAAATAACGCAAAGCAATGACTAGGATTTTGCGTGGTTTGCTCATACGATGAAATTAATGCTCGTGTTCATGATGATTACTTTCGCTTGCGGGTTGCGGTTGAACAAGCTGCACCGCTGTACCGTATTTATAAACCATCAAACCGCCCAAATCTGCACCCAGTGCCAGTAGCACACACATTAACCCTGACAGGATAAGAAAAAACGTATTCGCCCTGCCTGTTAGCACCGCACCTTTTTTTAATCGCCACAAAGACAAACTTACCGCTAAGATTAATACAGATATGCCAAAACTTTCATGCCGTTCCATAATGGCATGAACGACATCATTATGCGGTACTGAATAAGCCGCTGCAAAGCCAGCGATAACGGTAAAAACTGCACCAATCGCGCCAAAATATAATAAATAACTAGCGACTTCACGCCACTGCGGTTTTTTTGCCAAACAAGCTACGACATCGAACAGAAAAAAAACGAATAAAAACGCAATCGGAAAATGCACTAACAACGGATGGCTGTTATTCATTCCTGCTAGCCCTGGCATCAAGGCATTAAAAAAGCCATCCCCACCCGACGCGGTTAAACCTTCAAAAAAAGCCAGCATCCCTGTCAACATCTCAAGCAAACCGCCACTTTGATCGGCATTGCCATGAACTTGCCACGCTAAAAAATTATTCATATCATCACCCTATTGGTAAAAGAAACTAATCAAACCGCCGCGCATTATCTGGCAATTTATCAAACACGCAATGTTTCGCAAGTCCATAATGTTTGGGGTAATACACTGCACCTAAATACAAACCATCGGGCGGCGCAGTCACACCACCCAATTTACGACTTTTAACATGAAGTAATTCCTTTGTCCATTCGACAGGCTGTTTACCCGCACCTATCGCCATCAACACCCCCGCAATATTGCGTACCATGTGATGTAAAAACGCATTGGCAGAAATATCAATAATCACCTTATCGTCATCTCGATAAACATCAATAAAATACATCAACCGACACGGACTTTTAGACTGGCAGCCTTGAGCGCGAAACGAGGAAAAATCATGCTGACCAATCAACACCTGTGCCGCTGAGTGCATTTTTTCTACATCCAATGGTGCTGCGTGCCACGTCACTTGATTGCGTAATAACGCTGATTTAATCGGACGATTTAAAATAACATAACGGTAAAAACGTGCAATCGCACTGTAACGGGCATGAAAATCACCAATAGCAGTTTGCACCCAAGTAATACGCACATCATTAGGCAAAAAACTATTGCCGCCCATCAACCACTCACGAAGCTCGCGTGTGGTGGTGGTATCAAAATGCACCACTTGTTCCAGCGCGTGTACGCCTGTATCTGTGCGTCCTGCGCATTGTACGGTGACAGGATGATTCGCAATTTTGCTTAACGCCTGTTCTAACACCTGCTGAACATTGCGGTGTTGAACTTGCCATTGCCACCCACAAAAACTACTACCATCGTATTCAATACCCAACACCATGCGGGTTTTATTCATGACTAAAAACTCTCATACCAACTGACACTCGATTAAATAAATCCACCATATCGGTATTATACAAGCGAATACAGCCATGTGATTGCGGCGTACCATCCATTAGTTCATCAGGGCAACCGTGTAGATAGATATATCGCCACGTTGTATCGACATTGCCGTAACGATTTTTACGCGCTTCTAAACCGCCTAACCACAGAATGCGGGTTAAAATCCAATCCCGTTCTGGGTATAGGGCAGCAAGTTCAGGGCTATAAATCTCTCCTGTGGCGCGTCTGGCTTTAAACACACTGTACAACGGCAGCCCCGCGCCGATTTTTGCGCGAATGCTGTGCCAACCTCTGGGTGTACAACCACTGCCCATTAGTTCACCCGCGCCATTTTTAGCCGTGGAAATTGGGTAGGTTTTTAGTGTTTGCTCGTTTTCGATGAGCGAGAGTTGTTGGCTGGTGATGCAAATATCGAGATAGGAATTAGACAACATGGGATTTATTGGGTGGTAAGTTGGATTGGCGATAAGCCAATCCAACAATTTTGGAAGGGGCAATAAACAATCTTCATGATAATAACGATTGTTGGGTTACTAAAAAATGCTTACCTCTATTTACCAATAAACTGCCCAAACGCTCGACTACCGCGAGCAGTGGTAATTTTTTCTTTGGCTTGCAAAGTTTTAGCATCTAACAAGGAAACATTTTTATCAAACCAGTTGGCGACATAAATATGACGATCATCCAAGTGCGTGCCGATGCCTTCGGGTTTTTCACCCACTTCAATCAAGCCAATAGTGGTTAAGCTTTCGGTATCAATGACGGAGACTGTACCATCATCCATATTAGTAACGAATAAACGACTGTCATTTAAAGCCAAGGTAGCTGCGTAAGGCAACGCGCCCACTTTAATAGTGGCAATAGCTTTCATCTGTGGTGTTTCTAATACAGTGACATCATCGCTTTCGACATTAACCGCATACACTTTTTCGCCGCGTGAATCTATCGCTAGACCAAATGGATGCTGACCGACAGGCGTGGTTTTCTTGACAGTCAGGGTGTGCGTGTCTATCTGTGATACTGAGTTATCGAGGCGATTAGCAACATACAGCCAGTGATTATCAGGACTAACCACTAGCCCTGAGGGTGATTGACCTACCGTGATGGTTTTAATAATTTCTAAGTTGTCCGCGTCCAGCACTGACACTGTATTGATAAACCAATCGGCAACATAAATACGTTTACCATCGGGAGCAACGGTGATCCCTAACGCCCCCTCGCTGGTTTTAACAGTAGTTATTAGTTGCTGTTTTCTGGCATCTATGACTGCAAAACCGTGGGCTTCTGGTGTGCTGATATAGACTTTATCACCATTAGGCGAGACGGCAACGCCTGCTGGTTTGCCGCTCACAGCAATCGTGTTCACCACTTTATTGGTAGCGAGATCAATAATAGACACGCTGTCTGCTAATTGATTGCTGATATAAGCAAACGGTGCGGCAGCCAGTGGTGTCGATAATAAAGCAGCAATAGCAATCGCTGCCGCACGGGTGTTCAATGCCAACATAGATTTATTGCTCAGCGATTTTTTTCAGATCAATTAAACCCGTCATCACAAATGATTTAACCGCTGCATTAGCAGTGGCTTCGTTCATTTCTTCAGGTGGATTATTATTGGTGTAAGCGCGGTAATAACCCGCTTTCCATGTCACTTCGCTGTTATCGCCTTTAGGGGCAACAGTGATAGTGGCAGAAAAATTAGCGACAGGAATAGCGGGGACTTTTTCATCTACGCCCGCATAATTGATGGTTTTTACAATACTCATATCGGTAATTTTGTATGAGTAAGACATACTGGCTTCGTCATATTTTTTCAGTTCTTCGTTGACGGTGTTGCCGTCTTTTAAAGTCAATATGCGTTTGCCGCCTTTCAGATTACCGCCTTCGGCGGGTGAAGTAAAAACCTCAGAATGCCATGCGGCAATATCACCAAAATCTTTAATCAAACCCCAGACTTTCTCTGCGGGGGCGTTAATGGTGATGGTTTCATCGGTGTCTTGACGCACTGGACCATGTGCGTTTGCTAAACCAGTGAAGCACAATAACGCAGCGGCTAACGGTAAAAAGATTTTTTTCATAATGGATGTCTCTTGAATATTGTAGGCTGGGTTAGCGACAGCGTAACCCAGAATTTAAGGGCGATGTGTTGGGTTACGAAGTTATTTTTCAGCTAAGGCTTTCAGATTATTCAAACCTGAGGTAAAAATACCTTTAATAGCAGCATTAGCAGCAGCTTCGTTCATTTCATCAGGTGGGTTGTTGTTGGTATAAGCGCGGTAATAACCTGCTTTCCAATGTACGGCACTGTTCGCACCTTGTGCTTCTACAGTAATAGTTGCTGAGTAGTTATCGACAGGCACAACAGGCACTTTTTCTTCTACGCCTGCATGAGTAATGGTTTTTGCGGTACTCATTTCAGTGATTTTATAAGCATACGACATTTTAGCATCATCGTATTTTTTCAATTCTTCGGTAATCGTGCCGCCGTCTTGTAGCGTTAATACACGAGTCGCGCCTTTTTCATTGCCGCCTTTAACTTCAGTACTTTTAATGGCAGGTAACCACGACATATCACCGTAATTTTTAATAATACTCCAGACTTTTTCGGCGGGAGCATTGATGGTGATGGTTTCATCGGTATCTTGTCGAACTGGACCATGCGCATTAGCCACAGCAGTAAAAAGAAACAATAATGCTGATAGACCAAAATAATTTTTTTTCATATTCATTCCTCAAAGAATGTAAGTAGATAGTTCTAACATTTCGTTGTAGTCCAACAGCTTTAGCTAAACAGCTAAAGCTGTTTTACTCCTTAACCGCCAACCTGAGCACTCCAATCTTGCAGGTTGTAATAATTAGTAATACGCGCCACTTTACCGTCACGAATATCAAAAAATGCACCCGCTGGTAGTTTATATTTTTGTCCTTGCGCTTCGGGTAGCCCTTCATCGGTACTTAAATATTCGCCCAATACCACAAATTCAGCCGCAGCACGTTTACCGTCAGCGGTTGCCATAATGACCATATTAACCAGTTGTTCTTTATAACAACGATTCATACCCACCATAAACTGTGTGAATGCGTCTTTACCGATGTCACGTCTGCCTTGGTTAATATCATGAATTACGTCATCGGTGAGCAAACTTAAAAAAGTATCCATATCGCCGCCGTTGAACGCCGCATAATAGTCTTCTATCAGCTTAATGCTGTCTTGGTTCATAGTGAAATCCTTAAGGTGTTGAGTAAAAAGCGGCTATTTTATAGTTAAATGGTGATTTTTCCTAAAACCCACTAACTAAAATTATTCGGAAACCATCCACGCTCTACGCAATCTCGAAAACACCACGCTGGGGTAGTTTCGGTTTTGTAATTCCAAAAAAACCAGCCCAGATATTTTTCAAAGGTCAAAAGTTGCGCCGACGCGTAACCACGATAAGCAACATTAAGCTGAAAATTATCCATATTCTCCAGCGCGTGATTGAAAGGACCTTCTGCCCACAGTGAAACAACCCGTAAATCCAGCCCTAAACTCCATTCACCACAATAGGTTTGATGTCCTAGTTCATGAATAATGTCATCGGCTTCATTTTTCCAGTCAATGGCAGCGCGTTGGATATGATGATAAATATCCATATCGATTTCTTCGCGAGCAAAACATTGGTAGCGATGAATATCAAATACCACATTACGAAATTCTTCACCTTTCAAAAAACCCAGATATTCACGGTGCGAGCGAAAACCGTCATGAAATACCACTGCAACCTCTTCGGGTTTGCAGTATTTACGAATGCGATGATAGGCATCGGTATGATATTTTTTCAGTAACTCGGTATCAACATCCCAGCGCGGTTCGTTAAGTGTTTCGATGCCATGTAATGCGGGACGGTTTTGATAGCGTTGCGCTAAGCGTTCCAACACGCTAAGTGAATGCTCAAGGTAGTCAGGATCAGTATGCCATTCACAAATATCTTTAATGCCGCCATTATCAAAGCCATTTTGACAGCCAGGGGCAGCGTGTAAATCGAGCAGAACGTGTAGTCCAAATTCTTCTGCCCAATCAAACACCTTATCTACAATCTCCAAGCCACCGACCACAAACGGATAACGGTTGTCACCATAGCTGTGATGATAGGGATAATCCTTGCCAAACAACCAATGACCGACAGGCAAGCGCACCGCATTAATGCCCGTTTTGGCTAACCACGCAAAATCATCGCGGGTGATATAGCTGTTCCAGTGTTGTTTTAGAATAGCATCAGCGCGGTCGCCTAATTCAACGCAGTAGGTAGTTTCATCGGTGGCATCAAGACCCTCAAACACACTGGGCGTTATCCATTTTTCCAATACTAACCAACCACCTAAATTAACACCGCGTAGTTTTTTGCCAAATTTATTATCAAATGCGTGAGTCATGTTTGATCCTCAAAGGTAGATTAAGCCAAGGGCAGATTATGGGAATGAAAGCGTGATGCAGTCGGCAGATTGGTAACAGTCATCAGAGTAGCATCGGGTAATTCTCGACAAATCAAGCGCAACATATCTTCCTCACCCGCACTATCGAGTGAATCAAACGCCTCCTGCAAAAATATCCATTTAGGTTGATACAACAGTACGCGCACTAACCCTAAACGCTGTTGTGTTTCTCGCGACAAGGCTTTATCCCAAGTATCAATGCAATCCAGTTGTGGAATTAATTCGTCTAAGCCTACCAATTTAAGTTTTGACTCCAATAGGTTGTCAGCAAATGCGTCATCAGCGGTAGGATAGCAAATAGCTGACCGTAGCGTATCTTTGGGCAAATAAGGGCGCGGCGGCATAAAAAATAACAGCTCGCTATCAGGTAAACCGATACGTCCATAGCCCCAAGGCCACAAACCCGTAATGGCTTTAAATAATTTAGACCCCGTAAAGAAATTGCCCGTAATAAGCACATGTTCTCCCGCTCTAATTTCAGTATTGATACAGGATATTATTTCTTCACCGTTCAGTTTGTTGATACAGAGCTTTTCAAAAGCTAACACCGAACAATCTGTTTTTTCTAAAATAATACGGCGCGGATCAGGGCTGATGATTTCTTCTTCCAAATAATCCAATGATTCTAGCAAACCTAAAATACGCTCTACCGAAGCACGCCATTCAAATACTCTGGTCATATTGTCAACAGGCCACGATAACGCGGAAGCCATTTGTTGAAAAGATTGCGCAGATTGCATCAATCCACCCAGTGAAATACTGCCCCAAATATAACGTGGCGAGGAAATAAGAATAGGAAAAGCCATCGACAATACAGAATAACCCGAAGAAAACATTAAAATATGTTCCCATGCTTTGGTTTGTTGTTGCCATGCGTTATGTATTTCATCAAACAACACCCGAAAGCGTTGGCGTTCATTGCCTTCACCATGAATCATCGCAATGGATAAAGAATGCTCTTGCGCTGTCACTAAGGAAAAGCGGAAATTAGCTTCTGCGGTCTGTTTTGCATCGGTTGCGCTGGTCAATGGTCGTCCTATCAACCAACCTAACAAAGAGGCGGCACTGGCATACATCAATGCTAACCAGACTAAATGCCCATAAATAGGCATTTTTATAATCCCCAAATCCAACACCACCACACCCGACAGTGACCACAAAATTTGGCTAAAACTAATCAACAACAATAGATTGTAAAATAGGGAATGGCATAACTCGATAGCAGATTCTGTCGCAATACGAATATCTTCTGCAATACGCCCATCTGGATTATCGTGTTCGCCTTTTTCAGTGTGCGTCACCAAATAATGCCGTCCCTTGTGCATCCAACGACTGATTAAATGCTCCGTTAACCATTCACGCCAACCTATTTGTAAGTCCCGTTTTATTTTTACATGAGTCGCGTTTAAAATAATATTAGCGGCGAAAATCAAAAAAATAATCCCGATTTGAGTGACTAATTTAGACATCGACCGCTGTTCCAACGCATCAAACAAAGCGGCACTCCATTTGTTGATGACAACGGCAATAGCAATTTGCGCCACAGTAAGGATGACCAATATTAAGGTCGATCGGCGTATAGTTGCCTCATCTTCAGAATACCAAAAACCACCCACTAACCGCACAAATCGGATAAAAAAGTTGTTTTCGTTCATAAGCGTCACTCCTTGCTGAAAATAAAATAAACGGGACAGAAAACCTGCGATTTTATACAGTCTTGAACGATTAGTACAAAGTATTTATTTATCTTAAGAGTAAGCGGGTACACGCATAAAATGTCATGGTAACTTATCGTTATAAAACAGCGTTTCTTTCCAATTGGTGTTGCTGCTCTGGCTAGTCAGCTAGGGTGGGCAAGCGTCTTTTTGCTTGCCCACCGATTATGCTAATTCAGCGTGGGCAAACGATAGAGCCGTTTGCCCACGCTACTCGGCTAGGTTTGTATTCCAATCACTCAATGTTTAGCACTACCCAAAATGACTTGTAAAGCCGCTTAACGAAAAACGCCCCATGAAGGGGCGTTTTTGTTTTTGGATATTGCTTGGGAACTTAAATATAGCTAACGCACAGTCAGGTAGGGTGGGCAAGCGTCTTTTTGCTTGCCCACCGATTATGCCACTGTTTGAATTTTATTACGGTGTTCAAGGTCACAGTCAAAACGTTGCGAGAATACCCCGTCGCGCTTCGTTATGCCAGTTCCGCGTGGGCAAACGATAGAGCCGTTTGCCCACACCCTACTAGGCTATTTAATCGCAATCGTTCCAGCAGCAGGAAGTCCACCATTACCATTATTAGACGTTATGCAACGCATTGGACCAGCCGCTGTTGGGATTGGCGCAGTGCCTACAGGGATGATTTGGAACTTACCTGTTGCATCAACTGTTGCGGTACCGATGGTAGTTGCTGTCGTTGGTGCTGTCGCGCTACCAGTCCAGCAAGTCGCTATCGTAGTAGTCAGGGTTGGTGCAAACCAGTTTGTGCTACCCGTAACAGTCCAAACTCCACGATTAACAAGGTAATCTGACTTAATAACCGCAACCGCTTCATTGGCATTAAAGTTAGTTACGGTCACTGTTGCAGGAGTTGTTGACGCTTTACCCGCAGCGTTTTTCACTGTGTAAGTAAAAGTGTCTACAGTACCCGCTGCCGAGCCAGTCGTTGCTGTATAAGTGATTGTACCGTCAACGTTAACCCTTGCGTTACCTTTGGTTGGCGCAGTAGCAATTACGACAGGACTAACAGTAGCAATCTGATCCGCTAGGTTAGCAGAGGCTGGTTTGTCATTCGCTAATACATTGAATAAACGGGCAACAGTGGTTCTGCCAGCAAATTGGTCGTTGGCAAGTGTAGGTCCAGTTGATGTAAAGCCGATTGACAGATTAGCCGTCGCAACGTTAGACACAGGTGCGCCGTTCGCCGCTTGTCTTACAAATTTAAACGCATCGGTAATTCCACCTGCTGCAATTCCTGCATTAGCAGTAAAAATCCATTGTCCGTTCAGCAAACTAACAACACCGTTTACTGGTTGTTGGATGATTTGTGCATCCAATGGCAGATTAGGGACTAGATTAGACACGCCGCTTGAAGTCACGCTAAAGCCTGGTACAGGAATATCAGTTGCAACAGGTGGGTTAAGTGGGTTTTCAGGCGCACCAGAAATTTGTAAATACTCATCAGCATGACCACCCGCTTCAGCTGAAACAACGGATATTTTTTCGGGTGCTTCTATTGCTGGTGGTAAGGTATAAGTGAAGCAAACATCCGCTGGATTTGCGACGGTAATAGCCGCTGCTGTACATTGTGCGACTGTCATTACACCTGTAATAGCGGGTACAACGGTTGCCGCAGTTGGTATACCAGGTACACCTTGTACGCTCAATTGAGGATTAACAATCGTATCGTCTGATCTTGCTTCAACCGTAATCACACGGCTAGCGGTGTTAAAACTTGCTTGCACAATTTCAACCACATCTTTAACAGGTGCAGTAACGCTGATTACAGGAACACTGGTATTGTCGGTGACAGTAATTTGTGGTGGAACGGGTAACGCCGAAGAATACACCACACGACCATGATATTTACCAGGAATTACGCCATCGGGTTTTAATGCGATACCTGGTGCGGGTATACCATTACCTGTTGCAACCAAGGTTTGGTTAGCTGATGAGGTTGCCCAGACATCAACAGCGTTACCCACTACATTTGAACGGGTAAAATACGCTGAATCAACTCTTAACGGTTGCGGAATGGGTTGCGTCCATTTTTGACCCACAACACTACCCAGATTAACCAGAATAAAGTCGTTCACGCCATCCAGCTTAGAGCCAACTGGACCTTGAATTCTCAGGAAGTTAGTATTAAACGGACTGCCTTTGAAGGTATGGAGAACAGTTGGGTCACCCACGAATTCTTCGGTACCCGATATCAGCGGTAATCCAGTATCCCACTGAATAAAAGGACCGATTGGACCAGTCAGTGAGGTGTCAAAATCCATAGGCGTGCCTAATGGAACATCCACAGTGAAGAAGTTAGCCGCTTGCGCACCAATTAAATTGGTTTTAGTGGTCGCTTGTACGTTAGGAAAGGTATGAACACCGAACGGATGCGTGACCACATAAGTACCATTTTTATTGATATCATTGAAGTTGAACGTGATACGAATCCGCGCAAATACAGCTTCTGTGCCATGTGTAGGCACTGGACCTGGGATATAGGATGCTTCTAATGCACCCATATAACGGTATTCAAAATCTGTACCTGTCGCAGTCGCTGTACCCGCTGAGCCCTTGAACTCAACCATGTTGTAAAATATTTCAGGACCAACGTTGCCTGGAAAACCTGCTGGATCTGGAGTAAGTGGAAAACAGAACGCAGTGACTGATTGACACAAGCCAATCGCGAGACCATTGGTGTCTCTATACCAGTCTGGATAGTTGACGATTGGATTACTTGGACCATGGTCTAGTAAAACCGCAAATGCTGACGCACTGCTTAATACTGAACCGACCAGTGCCATTTTAATTAAATTGCGTAAGTGGCGTTTGCCTGAATGTGGAGCAGAGCCGTTGTTTACTGCATTTGTGCAAGAATCTGTTGTCACAAATAAGCTGTGTTTATTTTTCATTGGGATAACCTCATTATTTCTTTTGCCAGTACACCAAAGACCATAATCAATGGGGCAAACTGGATTAACTATTTAGTTTGCTCTCGATGGCTGGTGTGATAGATCACACCAGCCTAGCCTTAGCCTATTGTGCTCTTCCTGTTACAGTTGCAACAGTAGATGACAAGCCTGTCGTACTATCCGTTGCTGTAACATTGAACGTATACAGTGGTCGTTGTGCTGCTGTTAAATTGTTAGCACCACGAGGTAAAGGTGATATTGTTCTGGTTATTGAGTTTGCAGGCAAAGTAACCGTACCATTAACTGGTACACCACCAACTGTAGCTGAGTATGTGATGGTATAGCCTGTTTCAGTAGTAGCGTTATCAATCCAATTCAATACTGCCTGATCATTGGTAGTCGTAGCAATTCTAGACATAATCGGTGCTGAGACAGTCGGTGCAGCAGGTCTGATATACGATAATAGCGCAGATGTCGCTGATGGTGACGTAGCCACAAATGCCGAGGTTTTGTTAGCAACTACTGAGAAAGTATAAGTATGACCTACTGTTAATGTTGACTGAGTTGTTTTTACTCCTCCAGTCGCAGCCCCAGTTGTACTAGCTATGATTGATGTCGTTACCGCCACAGCACCAGTACTGGCATTAGTATCAGTACGTGTTACAGTAAAGCTGTTTTCATTGGTTGAGTTATCTACCCAACGAACAGTGGCAACACCACTTGCAACAGTAAATGTTGGTGTGCTTGGTGCATTAACCACGGGAGCCGCAATTGTGTAAGTCGCAGTAGTAGAGTTCGCTGATGAGAACGCCGCTGTGGTTTTGTTAGCAACAACATAATAAGTGTAAGTACCACCTACTGCTAAACCAGCTGTTGTATCGTTAAAGGTAACGGTTCCACCAGTTGCTGTTGTTTGTGCCGCTGAACTTGGTACGGTACCAACTTGCGCAAATGCACCACCATTGTCTGAACGGAATACAGTAAAGTTAGTTTCGTTGTTAGAGTTATCCGTCCAGCTTACTGCAACGCCATTGCCTGCTGCGTTCAGACCAGCTCCTACAGCGGTTGGTGTTGCAGGTGCAGCTGTAACCACTAGCGTATCTGGACTACTGATTACATGGTGTACATGATGACCCAGTTCAGTTGAAACGACTGAAATGCTTTCTGGTTGTTCTATCGCTGCTGGTAATAAAGTTGTGTAGCAAAAATCATTAACAGGGTCAGCGACGACTGGAGTAACGCCCGCACACGCTGCTGTTGACATTATGCCCGCAGCAACACCTGGTACGCCTTGTACTGTCAGCGCAGGTGGAACAACATGGTCAGTTGAACTCGCTACTACTGTGAGCTGGCGAGAGGTAGTACCGAAAGTTGCACGAGTAATTTGAACATCATCTTCAAGTCCTGCGGATATACTGTTCACAGGGTTACTGGTTAGGTTAGTAATAGTAACTTGTGCTGGAACTGCTTGAGCAGATGGATATTCGATATGACCATGGTATTTGCCTAGTGTTGTGCCATCTGCAATTAATTGCAAACTTGGCATACCTGGTGCAGTCGCAATCACACGTTGGTTGGCTGATGAGGTTGCCCAAATATCTATACCGTTAATACCTGTTGCGCCAGTTGTACGAGTCAAGGTCGCTGCATCAATTTTTAAAGGCTCAGCGATGGGTTGCGTCCATTTTTGACCTAACACGTTACCTAAGTCAAAGTGAAGTGTATCGTGAATTGATGCGGCAGCTTTAAGAGTTACGGGGTCTACTGGGGCTAATCCATCTAAGTTAGACCCAGGAGGACCTTTAATTTCGAGAAAGTTAGTACCGAACGGACTGCCTGTGAATGTATGGGCAACAGTTGGATCACCAACGAATTGCTCTCCTGCTGCCGATACCAGTGTTGCTTGATCGGTATCCCATTGAATAAAGGGTCCAACTGGACCGCCCAGTGCTAAAGCAAAGTTTCCTGTGACCGCTAATGGAACATCCACAGTAAAGAAGTTAGCCGCTTGCGCACCAATTAAATTGGTTTGGGTAGTTGCTTGCACATTCGGGAATGTATGAACGCCGAATGGATGAGTAACGACATAATCACCATTTTTGTTGACATCATTGAAGTTGAACGTGATACGAATACGCGCAAATACCGTTTCTTGACCATGTGTAGGGTTTGGACCTGGAATGTAAGAAGCTTCTAATGCACCAAGGTAGCGGTATTCAAAATCAGAGCCAGTCCCTGTAGGTGTACCCACTGCGCCTTTAAATTCAACAAGGTTGTAAAATATTTCAGGACCAATATTACCTGGAAAACCATTAGGATCTGAAATCAGTGGGAAACAGAAAGCTGAGGTTGATTGACACTTACTCAGTGCAAGACCATTGGTATCGCGATACCACAGTGGCCATGTTAATGTTGGATCAGATGGACCATGATCTTGCAGTACCGCTGATGCCATGTTGCTTACCAACACTGAACCGACTAACGCAAGCCGAATAAACTGCCGTAGGCGGTTTTTGTTAGAAAGAGGAAAGCTTGCTGTCGCAAGGAATGTATGTTTGGTTTTCATTAGAGTCACCTCATCATTTTTGTCAAAGATTAATAATATCTGACGGTTTATTAGGTTTAAACTTAAGTAATATTAATAATATCGACACACGGGTGACGATGAAAAATTATTATTATGTTCGTCGTTGATCCCATCAGTCATCTTATAAAAACTCTCTTGCTGACGGTTGTAATTATGGTTTTGTTTGTATTCAAAGCACTATCAAAATTGATGGAAGTTACTACCGTCTATATCAATAAAGCTAGACCATTTATAGGTCTGTCTTTGTTGAGGATCACAGTTTTTCTCGTGTATGAAAGGAGGTGTCTGAGACTAGTTTTGACGTGCTACCGTCTACTAATTACCTTGGAAAGCCTTTGTGTGACGTTAACGATGTCACTCTCGGCAATCCGACCTTCCAAACAACTTAGATTCGTAACTTTCCATTCCTAATTTAAGTTAGGTACAGCTTTAACTTATCTGAAATTTAATACACAGCTAAGTTTTAAAATATTCCAATCTTGCTAACTCCCACTTAATTCTTAATGAGAATTAGTCTTGAGATGATCTATAGTTTATCAACATCACCGTGTAGCAACAATGGCAAGATCATTCATTTTGGGATTTTTTTTAAAGCCAGAAAAATTTATAACACATTGAAACATAAGTTTTATTAAAATAAATTACTTTAATTAATGGATTTCTATATTTAAATATACAAAATACTTACGTTTTTGAAGGAAGTTTTGTGAGATATTTACTTGCTGAAATATTTTAAATATGGAGGCAGTTGGTCTTTAAGCAGGATTTAAAATATTGTGTGCGAATTGCGAATAAAGGAGTCAGAAAACATATTTTCTGACTCCTCCATCTTTTTAACTTAATTGTGGTGAAGTGGCTATTGCTGCGCCATAAAAAACTGCGCTAATGCTAAATCTTCGGGTCTGGTAATTTTGATATTATCAGGGCGACCTTCGACAATTTTCGGTTGTAAGCCTTGCAGCTCTAAGGCACTGGCTTCATCCGTTATGACAGGATTTCCTACTGCGTGTTCTAACGCGGTTTTTAACGTGCCATAACGAAACATTTGCGGGGTTAATGCCCGCCATATAACACTGCGGTCTACTGTGCCAAGGATATTTTTTCCTTGAACATTTTTTAAGGTATCGGCGCAGGGTAACGCCAAAATACCGCCGACTTCATCATTGATTAAAGACTCAATCAAGTTGTGAATATCAGCATGGGTGATACATGGTCTTGCCGCGTCATGCACTAATACCCAATCATCATCTGTAGCTTGAGTGCGAATAGCGTGTAAACCAGATAACACCGAATCAGCGCGTTCTTTGCCCCCAGCGGCGGTGATTATTTTTTCGTGGTTAGCGATGCTAAGTTCTGACCAATACGGGTCTTCTTCAGAAATTGCTACCGCCACCGCCGCGAAAACTTCAGCCTGTAATAACCGAGATAAGGTATGTTCAATAACGGTTTTACCTGCCAACTCTAAATATTGTTTGGGGCGGTCAGCATTCATGCGTTTACCAACGCCTGCCGCTGGTACAACTGCCCAGATTTTTTGAGAAGCTGCCATTATTTTTTATCGTTAAGTTGTTGTTCCAAGCTATCTAGTCGCTGATGCAGTCTGACTAATTCACTAAGAATTTTGCTTTCATTCGCTTCAATATGATTGGTTTCTTGTTCAATCTGGCGCACGTTGTTTTCCCAGCTATCCATATTTTTACCAATGAGTGAAGCGGACAATATGGCAGTACACAAAGAAAATACCGTGAGTCCAAATAGAATAAGTGCCGCTGATAATAAGCGTCCCAATAATGACGTAGGCACAACATCACCAAAACCAACATGCGTCATTGTTACCCAAGCCGACCATATACCATCGGTTATTGAATGAATATTAGGGTCGATAATATAAAGTATGAACCCCGCGCCAAACGACACTGCAAAAGCTAATATCAGTAAATAAAATAGGCTACGTTTGCCACTTAAATCGTTCAGTAGTTTTTGAAACAAGCTTAAAGCCGCTGATAATAGTTGGATGATATTCATGAAATTCTCCTAAGAATGATTATGTTGTCGCAATTATACCGAATTACGCCGAGTTTTTTGTCGCTAATGGGTAACAAAATCATCTATCCATTGGTTCTTGATAGCTGTATTTTTCTGACAATTGCAATAACACAAATACTGCACCTGTACCGCCATCTTTTGGTGATGCCGAACAAAACGCTTGTACGTCTTTGTGCTGTCTTAGCCACAGATTAATATTGTTTTTTAAAATGGGGTGCTGATCGGGTGAACGATGCCCTTTACCATGCACGATATGCACACAACGGCAGCCGTCCTCTACGCAACGGTGTAGAAAATTGAGTAACTGGCGTTTGGCTTCATCACTACTTAAACCATGCAGATCAATGTCAGCATCTAAACCAAAAAATCCATTACGAAGTTTTTTTAATACTTTATGTTGTAAGCCTGACTTTAAAAAACTCAGGCTATCTTCAATACCCACTTTTTCAATAGGCAACGCAGTCACGCTGTCGATTAAGTGACCATTAACATTGATAACGGCAGGTTTTGGATAGGGTTTGGGTTTGTCAGTAGGCGTGAGCAAAACCTTATCGGTCTTTACGCTATGTACTTTGCCAACTGTTTGGTGAAACAAATCACTATCTTCTGGAGTAAGAATTTTTTTTGCCACGAAAGCTGATTTTGTCGTCTATTGTTGCTAAGATGCTCTATTTTATAGCCTCACGGCGACAGGGCATAATAATCATGCGTATTCTGTTAAGTAATGATGACGGCTACTTGGCTGAAGGGCTGTGTGCATTAGCTAGCGCGTTGCGCGATCATGCCGAATTATCGGTAGTTGCGCCCGATAGAAACCGTAGTGCAGCAAGCAATTCATTGACCTTAGAAATGCCGTTACGCGCCCATACTATGGACAACGGCTTTATTAAAGTGGATGGAACACCCACCGATTGCGTGCATTTAGCCATTACAGGTTTGCTCGATCAAGAACCTGATATGGTGATTGCAGGAATCAATCACGGTGCTAATCTGGGTGATGATGTGCTGTATTCTGGCACGGTCGCTGCCGCCACCGAAGGGCGATTTTTAGGATTACCCGCAATGGCTATTTCCTTAGCAGGTAGCAATCCTACCCATTTTGACACCGCAGGTATAGTCGCACTCACGCTTTTAAAGCAATTAATTAACCAGCCGTTACCACGCGATACTATTCTTAATGTCAACGTCCCCGATTTGCCCTTGTACGCCTTAAGAGGTTATCAGGCGACACGCTTGGGGCAACGCCATAAATCTGAACCTGTGATTAAAAGTATCGATCCGCGTGGTCGCAGCATTTATTGGGTAGGTCCTCCAGGTGCGGAACAAGATGCGGGTGAAGGCACAGATTTTTATGCGATTAATGCTGGATTTGTTTCAGTCACTCCTCTACAAATTGATTTAACATGGTATGAACGCATCAATGCGTTAACCGCATGGCTACCTAAGGAGCATGAATAAAATGGTTCAAAGCCTACAAGGCATTGGTATGACTTCGTTACGGACGCGGGAGCGTATGATTAAACGCTTGTCCGAACAAGGAATTAAAAATACAAAAATTCTGGAAATACTGCGTAGCACACCACGGCATATTTTTGTCGATGAGGCTCTAGCTAGTCGCGCTTATGAAGATGTAGCCTTACCCATCGGCTACAACCAAACCATTTCTCAGCCTTATATTGTTGCCAAAATGACTGAGTTGCTGATTAAATCCCCGCAGCATCATTTAAAAAAAGTGTTGGAAATCGGTACGGGTAGTGGTTATCAAACCGCTGTATTGGCACAACTTGTCGATCATGTGTATAGCATTGAACGTATTTTGCCGTTACAGCGTAAAGCAAAAAGCTATTTATGGGATTTGAAACTAAAAAACATCAGCTTTATGTACGGCGATGGTGGTGTAGGTTGGGCAGATTACGCGCCATTCGACGGAATTTTAGTGTCTGCCGCGCCTTCACAAATCCCCAATACCCTGTTACAACAATTGGCAATCGGTGGTGTATTGGTTATTCCTGTTGGTATGGCAGGCAAACAAGTTTTACAGCGCGTCACGCGTATTAGCGATGATAGTTACGACATCGAACAATTTGATTCCGTGATTTTTGTGCCTTTTTTATCAGGAAAAGAGTAGTCACTTTCATGCTAGAACTTACCGACGATGACATTAATCAGATACTGATTTTATTTAGCCAAGGTCACTACTCAGAAACAGAAGCCCGCGCTCGTGAACTCACTGTCTTGTTTCCAGAGCATGGCTTTGGCTGGAAAGTTTTAGGCGTGGTACTCAAGCAACAAGGGCAAATCGCCGACTCATTACAGCCCATGCAAAAAGCCGCCGAACTACTTCCAGATGATGCAGAAGCGCACAGCAATTTAGCCGTTACCCTAATGAATCAAGGATTGTTAGCCGATGCCGTGCTGAGTTATCGTCGTGCGTTGGAACTCTATCCAGACTATATCGATGTTCATCATAATTTGGGTTTAACCTTGATGACGCTAGGGCAAGTAACAGAAGCAGGCGACTGTTTTCAGCGAGTGTTAGCACTCAATCCAGAGCATTCTGATGCCCGTTATAATTTAGGGCTTGTTTTTCAACAGCAGGGACAATTAGCCGACGCTGAAAATTGCTATCGCCGTGTTTTAGAAACACAGCCTGAATTGAGTGATGCGCATAGCAATTTAGCGTGGATATTGCATAACCAAGGACATTTGAGTGCAGCCGAAGCCAGTTATCGACACGCATTAATCCTCAACCCACAAGATGCAAAAGCTCATAGCCATTTAGGGCTTATGCTGCAAATGCAAGGGCGATTATTAGAAGCTCAGCAATGCTATCAACAAGCACTCATTATTTATCCACAGTTTGCCGAACTGCATAATAATTTAGGCATTGTGTTTCATGAATTGGGTTTTGCACACGAAGCAGAAGCCTGTTATCAACGCGCCTTGGACATCAAGCCAAATTATTCGGAAGCCCATAATAACTTAGGACTAAGTTTGCAAAAACGAGGGCTGTTAGCAGAAGCAGAAACCGCCTATCGCAACGCCTTGACACATAATCCCAATAATCCAGAATCACACAATAACATAGGCATAGTTTTTCAAGCGCGTGGGCAATTTATGGAAGCGGAAGCAAGCTATCAACGCGCACTCGCCATAAAACCCAATGATGCCCAAGTCCATAATAATCTAGGTGAATTCTACAAAGATTTAGGGCAATTTCTGAAAGCAGAAGCCAGCTTTCGCCGCGTGTTAGCCATTAATCCAGATCATATCGAAGCACACAGTAATTTACTGTTTGCCATGAATTACAATCCTGCCCATAGTCCCGCTGACTATTTAGCAGAAGCGCGGTTATACGCATTAAGCGTAAAAAATAACATCAACGCGCCGTTTACAATGTGGCATTGTGAAGAAAAACCTGAACGCTTGCGTGTCGGTATGGTGTTTGCTGATTTATCGAGTTCTGTAATCGGCTTGCTGTCAGAACTTGATAGCAGTTGTATTGAACTGATTGCCTATCCTACTCATACTAAAGCAGATGAATTCAGTGCTTACTTTAGCGTGATCCAGCCATTAAACACTTTAGACGATGAAGCCGCAGCGCGTTTAATACATACTGATGGTATTCACATTTTGCTTAACTTATCTGGTCACGATATCTACAATCGCTTGCCCATATTCGCGTGGAAACCCGCACCGATACAAGTCAGTTGCTTAGGCTTACTTGCCACCACTGGGCTTAGCGAAATGGATTATATCCTCGGCGATCCTTACGCAACACCGTTAGCGAATAGCGACTATTTTTCAGAAACCATCTGGCAACTGCCCGAATCCTATTGCTGTTTTAGTGTGCCAGAGATTGATTTGGATGTTAATGAATCTCCTGCTTTAAATAACTACGCCGTTACCTTTGGGTGTTTTAATCCGCTTAGCCAAATAACCAATGCAGTGGTAATTTTATGGGCGCGACTTCTCAACGCCGTGCCGTACTCGCAGTTATTATTAAAAACTGAGCTATTAGACAGTGCAGCGGTGCGGCAAACAACCTACCAACGCTTTGCCGAACAAGGCATTTTACCTGAGCGATTAATATTGGAAGGCGTGTCATCACACGCTGAATTACTTGCCGCTTATCACCGTGTAGACATTGCCCTAGATACCTTTCCTTACAATGGCACACACAGCAGCGCAGACGCTTTGTGGATGGCAGTGCCTGTAATTACCCATGCAGGCAGCCGTTGCGGTGAGAGTATTTTATCCAATGCCGAATTAGACGACTGGATTGCGACCGATGATGACGATTATCTGGCAAAAGCCGTTTATTTTTCTTGGGATATTGCCAAGTTAGCAGAATTAAGAACCCAGCTTCGTGAAAAAGTATTAGCGTCGCCATTATTTGATACAGTGAATTTTGCCAGAAATTTTGAAGCCGCACTGTGGAGTATGTACCAACAATAGCGCAACCATCCTAGAGCTAACACTCAATAAAATGATACCCTTCACAGCTTAGCGTGAACGGCTTAAAATTTCCTGCTAATTTTTACCCTTTGAAAACGGCATTCCCAGTGACGATACCTTGCGGCGTTTTTTCCGTGCCATTGATACACAGCAGTTTCAACGTTTGTTTGTCGATTGGATTAAAGCGTGGCTAAATCCAGAGGTCGCCAATAAAGTTATCGCTATTGATGGTAAAACCTTACGCGGTAGCCATGATGGCGCACACTCAGCGATTCACTTGGTTTCGGCTTTCGCTAGTGAAGCAGGAATCGTGTTGGGGCAGGTAAAAAACCAATCGCGTCAGTGTCCGTAGGATGCGTAAATCCGCAGGTTGGGATAATTCGGTTTTAGCTAATATTTTAAGCCAGATTTTTTATGAGGTAGCCCTGTTAACCAAACACCACGCTACGCATACTCAACGAACCTAAATCCATGTCTTCGTTAAAAAATTGTACGCTATCGGTGTTATCTCTTAAACCCAGTGCATACAGCAATGGCAAATAATGTTCATTGCTTGGATGGGCGAGTGTTGCCAGTTTTCCTAATTTTTGATAGTCAATTAATGCTATCGGATTATTGTCGATAATATTGTTTTTAACAAAGGCATCAAATTCTAACGCCCAGTCGAATGCCTTGATTTTTCCGTCCCAGCTAAGAATGCCTAAATTATGAACGATATTGCCACTGGCTAAAATTAATACCCCTTGATTTCTGAGTTCGAATAATTCTTTGGCTAAATTGAAGTGGAATAACGGTGGTTTAGTGGCATCAATACTCATCTGAAAAACGGGTACATTGGCGTTGGGATACATATTTTTTAGAATAGACCACGCACCATGATCCAGACCCCAAGCAAAATCTTCCTGCACGGTTATTGATTTAATGGCGGACATAAGCCTGCGTGCATATTCGGGTGCGCCTAGAACGGGGTATTGAACAGCAAACAATTCTTTTGGAAAACCACCAAAATCATGTAGCGTTTTTGGCTGTTCTGCCATCGTCACAAACGTTCCCTTGGTTAGCCAATGCGCCGATATACATAAAATAGCGTTAGGAACAGGTAATTGTTCACCGATGCTTTTCCAGCGTTGGCTATAGATATTATCGGTAATCGCATTCATCGGATTACCATGCCCAACAAACAAAACGGGCATTTTGTCAGGTAGCGTGCGGTTATTGAGCGGGTTATTTAACGCCATAAAGTGTCCTGAGTATGAACTAATAATATTGCACAGCATGATGACGATAAACATCCAGTTAAATCAAATCAACGGTATATAACCAATGAATTTTATTTCTTTAATCAAATATAGATAATGCTTTTAAATAACAATACTCTGGACAGTTTGATTGCAGACAGAAAAGATTAACGTTTTTTTCAATTTCATAAAAATCACACAAACCTCCCAACCTATTGAAAAATAATAATTTTAATATTTTGATGCGGTTTTTAAAATCAACTGGTTACAAAAACTGTCCGAACTATTGATAGAAAAAAATTTATTTTAAATATAAAATGTGCAGGTAATGTAAAAATCTGGATGGATTTTTCTTACTCAAATGTGTTATTCGTTCGCGGTCATTTGAACTGATCGCATTTTTAATTATTAATAACTTCAAGGTTACTTTATGGCACGTTTTCAATTCAGAACCCTCCTTAACGATCAAACCTATGGTACTGGTTTCTTTGAGTATCCCGATGCCCTAGGTACAGGGGCAGGAACAACCGTTTACCAAAATAGTGTGACAGCCTTTGCTTATAGCGACCCTGATGTTGGCAGTTTTGATCTCAATAATCTCAATAACTTCCAGTTTACTATTGCAGCAACACCAACCACCTGCGCTTTTAATATCGTCATGTCTACACCAGATCGCCTGAAATCGGTAACGGCAGGACCAGCACAACCTAGTCTATTAGGACCGACAGCAGGGAAACCCATCAAACTAGAATGGCCTGCTCAAGGTGTACCGACACCAACACCTGCTCCAACACCAACACCAACACCTGCTCCAACACCAACACCTGCTCCAACACCAACACCTGCTCCAACACCAACACCTGCTCCAACACCAACTCCAGATCCAACTCCAACTCCAGATCCAGCAGTGAAAGGTCAAATTGTAGTTAATGCGGATGAATGGACGTTAAGCGACCAAGGTTTTCAAGTAGCACCTGATACAGCCAAGTTTGCTCTGAATGTTATTAAATACTTTGTCGGAGATAATAAAGGCAAGTTTCACGCGCTTTCCAATAATTTTGGTTTGGTGGGCAATGTTCTTGAGCAAACTATAACCAAAGCAGGTCATGCTTGGACTAAAGGCTTAGGCATTGCTATTACTTTAGAATCTCTTGCACACTATGATGCTATTTTCATCGGTGGCGATCCTGTCAATAACCAAGTCTTGATTGATTATGTCAAGAACGGTGGCAAGGTTTACCTTTGCGCGGGAACTGGTTACGGTGGAGCGCAAGCAGAAGCCAATCAATGGAATACTTTTTTGGCGGCTTTTGGTCTTCAATTTAGCGGTGTGTATAACGGCATTAGTGGCAATATATCTGTTAGCAACGCAGGGCATCCGCTGTTTGCAGGTGTACAAAGCCTTTATGAAAACAATGGCAACTCGATTGTCGATTTACAGCCTGATTCGCCACTGAATCTGATCATCCTGAACCACAGCAGTGGACAAGGATTAATCGCTACCGCTGAGTTTATCAAAACTGTCACACCTGAGCCGAAACCAGAGCCAACACCTGAACCAAAGCCACTGCCTAAACCAGTCGACCCAGACATCATCATCACTGCTGTTGCAGATGTCTATATGTCTAATTTGGTTTACAAGGGTCAAGTAAAACGCACCCAATCAGATGAGTATGTGGAATTGACTAATCGTGGCAATAAGGCTGCCGATATTGCTGGCTGGAAAATAACTTCTGCGGGTAGTGCCAAGCAATGGTTTATCTTCCCAGCGGGATCAATCTTGGATGCTGGCAAAAGTTTGCGTGTTTACACTAATGAAGTGCATCCTGAAACAGGTGGCTATTCTTTCGCCAGTAAAACGGCTATTTGGAATGATCTTGGTGATGAATTAAACCTGTTTAATGCCAAAGGAGAAAACGTTGCTACGTTGACATACGGCAAGGCAAGAAAGAAATAACCAAAGCCAAGTCTTAAAAAGACTCATGTGAGTGGCACACTTAACAAAGTGTGCCACTTTTTTGCAATAAAACTCAGGAGAAAGGTAATGAATGAAGATCAAGCAAATAGTTTTGTCGCACTTTTTGGCGGTAAGACGGTACACATAAACAATGATTTTTTTGATGAATGGGTAGCAGTATCTCCCTCCGAGGATGGTCGAGTGATTGTGTTTTCATTGTATCGCTTTTATGAATTCGCCAATGAAGCGAACTTTGAAAAAACACTCCAACAATCTGCTAATGAAGATTATCTTTTTGATGAAGAGCTAGCGACTGTAGTTATGCGCTCAACAACAGAGTGATTTTGTTCACAGTCCTTTAACTAACAGAACATTAAGAGATGATAAAATGAATAAAGAAATAGCGAAAAAACTGACTGATGTCGTGGCTGGCTCAGGTAGTAAGCTTTGGCAAATCGATGATGACAACTGGGTGGGTGTGGCGTGGACTGGAGATGGTCGCATTTTGATAATTGAAGAAGACAAAATTTCCGAGTATTCAGGCGGTGAAGCATGGGACAAAATCGATGCGTTTTTAGAGCCACTGTTTTCTGGAGATAGCAATGTTGGTGGTTCTGGTTCTCTACCAACAGTAGCCCCAAACAAGGTTATTAAATGGAAGTTGGCTTCCTCTAATACGCAGAACCAGACAGCATCCAGTGCGCAAGTAGAATCTCAAGAATTAATTTTTATACATGCGCCGAATGGCGACTGGTCAAAATCTCACGATGACACCATTATTAATTATAAAACTTGGGATGGAACTAACTGGACTGCTAAGATAAAAGTAAACTCAGATGGTTCAGTTATCTTTACTCATGCGCCGAATGGCGGCGACTGGTCAAAATCTCACGATGACACCATTATCAATTACATAACTTGGGATGGAACTAACTGGACTGCTAAGGCAAAAGTAAACTCAGATGGTTCGGTTATCTTTACTCATGCGCCGAATGGCGACTGGTCAAAATCTCACGATGACACCATTATTAATTATAAAACGTGGGATGGAACTAACTGGACTGCTAAAATAAAAGTAAAATCAGGCAGTTCAGTTATCCTGCCAGCACCTGCACCACTGCCTAAACCAGTCGATCCAGACATTATCATCACTGCGATTGCAGATGTCTATATGTCTAATTTGGTTTACAAAGGTCAAGTAAAACGCACTCAATCAGATGAGTATGTGGAACTGACTAATCGTGGCAATAAGGCTGCTGATATTGCTGGCTGGAAAATCACTTCTGCGGGTAGCCCTAAGCAGTGGTTTATTTTCCCAGCAGGCTCAGTTTTGGACGCTGGCAAAAGTTTGCGTGTTTACACTAATGAAGTGCATCCTGAAACAGGTGGTTTTTCTTTTGCCAGCAAAACCGCTATTTGGAATGATGCTGGCGATGAATTAAACCTGTTTAATGCCAAAGGAGAAAACGTTGCTACGTTGGCATACGGCAAGGCAAGAAAAAAACCATAAAACCAAGCTTTAAAAACACAGGCTAATGCGAGTGGCACACTGAAAGAAAAATAAAGTGTGTCACTAGCTTTCTTGGATTCAAGTCATAATGACTAACGACAATCTGGTGGTCATGTTTTTCGCCGTTATATTAAGCGAATTGCTTCATTATTCGTTGCGTGGATAGCCGCGTAACGCGATAAGATGCGCTGCATAGGATGTGCTGAGGTACGAAGCGCATCGTTCGAGTTAAAACGCGATTGATGCGCCTCCTATCGTCGGCACATCATAATGCTCATATCAATAAAACACGGTTAAATGAATTTAAGAGGCATATTGCTTGGATTATTCGCCCCCGTCAATATTAAATTCCCCCGAACATCCCCAAGTATTGGAATAAATACCTAATTCCACATATTTATGAAAACTTGAATAACGCCAATCAGCAACTTGCTTCACCCAACCGTGTTTCACGGGATTCCAATGGATATAATCCATAAGATTGTTAAAATCAGCTTGGTCAACAATCAAATGCGCCCAAAATCGCCGTTGCCATATTCCGCGCTCCCGTCGCTTATCTCGACTTTTTGAAACCCGCTCGCCTTTATCAATGGCACGCGAAAAATGACCTTTAAGCAGATTCCAACGTGTTGAAAAATCAGCATCATCAGGTGGCAATGTCCAAATACAATGTAAATGATCGGGCATGATAACAATCGCATTGATATGAAAAGCCCTGCGCTCTTTGACATAGCGAAAAGCAGATCTAAGCGTGTCAATCTTTTCAATTAACAAATGATTATTGTGACGTTCGGCAAGATTCACCGTGAAAAACCAAGTGGCGTTTGGTAGGTAAAAACGTCGATAATCTGTTATTGGTTTGTCTCATATCTTACGCGAATGATGCGCTTCGTACCTCAGCACATCTATGTTACTGTTTTTTTAATTCATCCAGTGTTACCGCTTCATATTCACCACGCTCACCCGCTTCTATTGCCGCCTGAGTGGTTTCGTTTGGACTGTTTAACGGTTTTTAGCTTTTAAAAACTCGACAAAATGCAAAACTTCTAACGCTAACGGTTCAGGAAAATCCTGTACATCATGATAAATTTTTTCTGCTGTATTCACGTCTTTAACTCCACGTTTACTTTAACTACCTTTTTCTATTTCAGCAAGAATATCATTCACAGAATAGTTTTTTTGCCATTATTTCTGGGAGCATGGCTTAGCGAATATTTTTAATATCTTCGAAAAGCGTATCACTTTCAATAATTCCTTTCAGTGAATTAAAATCAACTTTAGATTTAGGCTTTTTAAAATAAGCATTAAAGGAAAATGTTTTACCCGCTTCTTTATGAGCTGTCTTGTCTTTTTCAATGATAGTATTAATAGTTTGTAAGGTATCAAAATAAGCTGTACTTAGAAGCTCCATATCCGTATATTTATTCAATTGACATCCTATATATTTATAGATTCCGTAACACATTAATTCATCGGCATACACTAAAAATTCATACTCTTGCAAATAGGTTTTTTTGTTATATTGAACATACTTATAAATGCGATAAGCCGTTAATAGCTGTTTATAAATAGCAGAATCTTTATTACCATCAAATAATTTTTCTAATGGATGTTGTTCAAAGGTAGACGCGTCGAATATTTTTTGTAATACACTGGCAATGCTGTTTTTTGCAGTGTGCGGTTCTTCATAAAAAGTGGCATACCAAAATTTTATGACCGTTTCACTATTAACATCCTCTAATAAATTTTCCTTATCGCGTTTAAAGATTTCTCCACGTTTAGTTATGTATAAAATACCTGCATTACTAAAAACCTCTTTCGTTAAGACATTAAAATCTTTTGTGCTTATTTTGTCACGATAATTAATGGGAGTTTGTGTATTAGTAGCATCAGTTATATTTTCAATTAACTCTTTATCTCGGGTTTCATAAACCCTTATATTTACATATATATCTTTTAATACATTAGGGCTTTTTAGGTAAACATTATACAGAACCCAGCTTGTTTGCAAGCCATTTACAATTTGTGGATTAATCACAGGTAATATATAAATATCATTTTGTGGTTGCTTAGGAAGCTTTAACTCTTCACAGATAATCGTTATCCCATTATTTAAAAAAGGAAAATAAACGGCATCTTCCCTTTTATTAAGAGTATCATTCATACGCTTATTAGCTCTTACTTTGACCCCTAAATAGGAGCGAATATTTTCTTCAAAAAGGGATTCAATACTACCGTTAATTTTTTTTTCTTCATCCATTAACAGACAAAGTTCAGTGGCTCTTATTCTAAAATTTGCCGCTCTTATATCTTGTATCGCATAAGTATATAAGCCTTGACTGTCTAATGCAGAAATATTAGATTGCTCTGGATGGAAGGTAAACTTAACAGAATGTCTTTTTTGTCTAGCTAAATTGGCAATTTTGTCATACAAACTATTGCTATCTATGATGTAAAAATTATTGTCTGGATTGTTATAAGTATCAAAAATGTCTTTGTTAGCTGCATATTTGGTGTCTTGATTAAGACCATTAAAAACAAAATATGATTTTATTTCGATAAAAATTCCTTTGTCAGAAATTTGTTTGTATTCATCAATCCATTTATTTAAATCCTTTACATTTTGTTTTCCTATTTTATTTCCATCAATGAATATATCTTTAACATCATTTCTGAATTTATCAACTTCATTAGCAGAAAGTTTAGGTGTATTTTTACATTGAAAAACGTGCATTACATAATAGTCACTTTGGTCTTGTAGCCAAACACCATCAATACCACCGTCTTGCTTACCGATGACTTGCACGTTATCAGCGACATCTTGAAAAGTCTTATCTAAAAATGCAGCAATAGAAAATATTTCAAAAGCCTCGTCTTTTGATTGTTCATACTGCTTAGATAATCTATCTAAAAATCCATTAATAAAAAGTTCTTTATTATTCATTTATGTATTTACCCTTAAAAATAGTTCTGCTATGAGCAATACTACTTCGCTGGTTTTTTCCGACGTTTTTTCTTAACTGGCGCACCAACCACTTTCTTACTCGCCGCTTCCTTCTTCACCAATTCAAAATCAATTTTCTTTTCGTCCAAGTCCACGCGCACGACTTTGACTTTAACGCTGTCGCCTAAGCGGAAGTTGACATTGCTGTGTTCGCCTTTTAATTGGTGGCTGGTGGGGTCGAAGTGAAAATAATCTTGTCCGAGGTTGCTGATGTGGACTAAACCTTCGACATAGATTTCTGCTAATTCGACAAAAAAGCCGAAGCCTGTGACGGCGGAGATAATGCCTGTGAAGTCTTCGCCGATTTTATCCAGCATATATTCACATTTCAGCCAACTGGTGACATCGCGGGTGGCATCATCGGCGCGGCGTTCGTTGGCGGAGCAATGCTCACCCAGAACTATCATGTCTGGCACACCGTAAACAAAGCTTTCGGCTTTTTTGCCTTGCAGAATGTGGCGAATGGCACGGTGTACCAGCAAATCAGGATAGCGGCGTATGGGTGAGGTGAAATGCGCGTAAGCATCGAGGGCTAAACCAAAATGCCCTTTGAGTTCAGGGCTGTACACGGCTTGCGACATTGAGCGCAATAACACGGTTTGAATCAAATGCGCGTCAGGGCGGTCTTTGATGGATTCGACGAGGTGCATATAATCTAACGGGGTGGGAATCGCGCCACCACCCAGTTTTAAGCCCATTTCACCCAAAAAGGTTTTTAGGTTGAGCAGTTTATCAGTGCTAGGGCCTTCGTGTATGCGTAACAGTTTGGGCATTTTTTTACTGTTTAAAAACCGCGCCGCCGCTCCGTTGGCAGTAATCATGAATTCTTCAATCAGTTTATGGGCATCGTTACGCACCACAGGGATGATTTTTTCAATTTTGCGGTCTTCACCGAAGACAATGCGAGTTTCTAAGGTGTCAAAATCCATCGCGCCGCGTTGTTCACGCGCTAGGCGCATGACTTGATACAGGGCGTACATTTCTTTTAAATGCGGCATTAACGGAGCGTATTTTTTCGCCAGCGTTTTATTGCCTTCCACCAACATTTGTGCAACTTCGGTATAGGTCAACCGCGCATGAGAGCGCATGACGGCTTCAAAAAACTTGGAACGTAAAACGTTGCCTTCACCATCAATCAGCAATTCGCACACCATACATAAACGGTCTACGTTGGGATTGAGTGAGCATAAGCCGTTGGATAATATTTCTGGCAACATCGGAATGACTTGCTCAGGGAAATACACCGAGGTACTGCGTTTATGCGCTTCTTTGTCGAGTTCCGTGCCGACTTTGACATAATGCGAAACGTCGGCAATGGCGACTAATAATTTCCAGCCTTTCGGGGTTTTCTTGCAATACACCGCATCATCAAAATCGCGGGCATCTTCGCCGTCTATGGTGACTAGCGGTAAGTCGCGTATATCCACACGATTTTCTTTGGCGGCTTCGGGAACTTCGGGCGTGAGCGGTTTGATTTCGTCCAGCAGTTCATTCGACCAAGTATTAGGCAATTCATACGAACGAATCGCCATATCAATTTCCATACCAGGTGCGAGATGATCGCCTAGGACTTCGACAATACGCCCGATGGGTTGATGCAGTTTGGTAGGCTGTTCGGTGATTTGGGCAACAACGATTTGCCCTTGTTTGGCTTTACCAATGCCGCCTTTTTGAATTAAAACGGTTTGTGCGATATTTTTATTATCAGGAATAACGTAAGTAAAACCGTCTTCTTTATAGAGTCGCCCGACAATTTCGTGGGTGTTACGCTCTAAGATTTCGACTACTGCACCTTCACGACGACCTTTTTTATCCACACCTGCGATACGCACTAGCGCACGGTCATTGTGTAATAACGGATTCATTTCGCGTGGTGATAAAAATAAATCATCCGAACCATCATCGGGGCGAACAAAGCCAAACCCATCGGCATGACCGATAATACGCCCGACAATTAAATTTTTGTTATCGACCAGACAATATTGTTGTCCGCGATTAAATAACACTTGTCCGTCGCGTTCCATTGCTCGTAAGCGGCGGCGCAGGGCTTCTAAATCATCTTCGGATTCCAGATTAAACGCGCTGGCAATGTCTGTGCGTGCCAGCGGCTTACCCGACTGTTCGATAAACTGGAGTATTAACTCGCGGCTAGGAATAGGGTTTTCATATTTTTCAGCTTCGCGCTGAGCGAATGGGTCTTTTGTTGAGCTGAATTCAACGTTTTTTTTAGACTTTGGAGGCATTTATATTCACTATAAAAGTAATGACGGGATTAAGCTAAGCCGCTATGATACAGGCTTACGGTATTAGGCAAAACATTGTTTTATCGTATGCGTGTTATTTATTTTTTGCTTGATTGACAAAAATAACCTATATGCGTATAGTTCGCCGCTCACTTTGCTGTCAACAGCAACTCATGCCGAGGTGGTGGAATGGTAGACACGCCAGCTTCAGGTGCTGGTGGGCGCAAGCCCGTGAAGGTTCAAGTCCTTTTCTCGGCACACCAAGTAAGTACAGCAAGGTACACAGAAATACATCAAACCCGCAAGCTACAAGGCTTAGCGGGTTTTTTATTGTCTTCTAAGTTCGTTAAGATTCGCGGGGATTCGACAGATTTTGCAGTAACTGTTACAGTAACTTTTAGCAGTAAGAAAAAGTTACTGCATAATTCAAACATGAGTTACTACAATGGCTAAAGAACTTCTGAACGATTCCGCTATACGCAACGCAAAACCAGCGGATAAGGACAGGCGGTTTAATGATGGTAGTGGACTCTATCTACTGATAAAACCTAACGGCGCGAAGTGGTGGAGATTCGATTATTGCATAGAGGGTAAACGTAAAACGCTATCATTAGGCGTTTATCCTGTCACTGGTTTAGCTGATGCAAGACGAAAAGCTGAAAAAACGCGTAAACAAGTCAGTGATGAAATTGATCCAAGCGATACCCGAAAAGAAAAAAAAGCCGCTCGACAACTGGCAACAGAAAACGAAAACCGCGTTAATGATGGCTTACCCAAAGTAAACAGCGTTGAATATGTAGCGCGTGAATGGTTCAATTCAACAGCCCACACCATCAACGATCAAACCCACCAAAAGAAAATAAGGCATTTTGAAAAGTTCGTTTTTCCTGCTATTGGAGATCAGCCGATTAATGAAATTAAATCACCTGCTATATTCAGCATCGTTAAAGCCTTATTCATAAAACTGGAAACTGCCCACCGTGTACGAGCAGAGATCAGTGCGTTATACAGCTATGCCATAGCACACGGCTTAGCCGATTACGATCCAGCGCAAGCGGTAGCTAAACAGATACCCGCTAAAAAAGTAAAACACAGGGCAGCTCTAACCGATCCGCAAGACGTGGCAAAACTGCTAAGAGACATATACAACTATCAAGGCACATTTATTGTGCAGTGTGCTTTTCGATTATCACCGCTAATTTTTCAACGGCCTGGTGAAATAAGACAAATGCAATGGAGCGATATAGACCCGAATACTAAGGAATGGCGGTATTTAGTCACAAAAACCGATACACAGCACATAGTCCCCTTATCCACACAAGCAATCGCCATACTGGAAACCATCAAGCCATTAACAGGCAATGGTCGTTATGTTTTCCCCTCACAACGCAATGATGGTAGACCAATGTCAGACAATGCCATAAGAACCGCGTTAAAAAGCCTAGGCTATGACAGTGACACCATGACATCGCACGGCTTTAGAGGTACAGCCTCAACGCTACTCAATGAACAGGGCTGGAGTCCTGATGCTATCGAGCGGCAACTATGCCACATGCCACGCGATCAGGTTCGAGCGGCTTACAATCGAGCGCAATACCTAGACGAAAGGCGGCGCATGATGCAAGCGTGGGGGGATTATTTAGACGGCTTACGCAATGGAGCGCAGGTGATAGCGTTTAAAAAACAGGGTTGATGTACAATTGATTTAACTGGATAGCTTTAGCGGGCGATAAGTAGGAGTCATTACCCTATTTCCAGTTTTCCCCTTTCGTAATGATTGCACTTGAATGGAGTGTAGCAATGTCTAATGAATTGGATACCAGTTGGTTTAATTTAGAAAATTATGCCGAATTAGAAAAACTTGATTTAAAAGGCTGGTATCGCCAGTTATTTATGAGGTGGTATTTTAAAAAACTAATTATTCCTGAATATAAATGCGAATTTGTTGCGACAATACTACCAGTAATAAAAAAGCTACCAATATGGCTTGACGGTATTAAAACAACACCAATTATAAAAAAAGGCATATTTCGTTGGCATTTATGGGAGGATGAACTTATTTATCCATTCGATACACACTCAGTAACATCTACAGACACACGCACTTTTTTTGAATTCCATGAATTATATGATTTTAAAACTACAAGCGAACACCATGAAATAATAAATAAGCCTTTGAATTTAACACTTAAAGATAAAGATTTATATCATTCAAGTATGCACTATGTAACAGTAGATTTATCCGCTACTGACGAACAAATTATGAAAGACTTTAAACATTGGCTAACTGAATATAGAAAATTCACAGACATTGAATCAAATAAAAATAAATTTAGCGATAAGCACTTATCTAAATGGATTGCACACAGAATACTACCTTATATTGATTTAATGCTTATTGCAGAATTTGAGGGTAAAAATATTACTAAAACAAATATAGCTAATATTATTTTTTCCGATGAGTTTGAAAAAGATATAGAAGGTAAATTAAAAAAAGTGACTATTCCTACAGCGCATTGGTTACTGAGAGAGTCAACACTAGCTAGTATTGAAAAGCAAATACACAAACCATAAAAAAACACCAAAATCAAGGAACAAAAATAAAAAATTTTCTTCCCTGACTTAGTAAAAGCCAGCGTTCACACTGCAATCATAAACTTAAAAAAACTCAAACGAGGTTTAAACCATGAGAGCAGAATCACAAAACGCCACCATACCACGCCACACCCTGCCACCTGATGGTTATGTCCGTTTAGATCAGTTGGTAAACAATCCCAAAAAAGGCACACTGGGTATTATTCCAATTTGTCGCACAACGTGGCTAAAAAATCAAAAACTAGGCATTTTCCCCGCGCCTGTAAAATTATCAGAACGGACAGTTGGCTATAAAGTCGAAGACATACGCGCCTTAATCGAAAAAATGAACGGCGGTGTAGCATGAACGCGGCAATTACCAAAGCAGTACAACAAAGTACATTGACGTTTTTACTTTTGCGGTTTATGCTTTACCCGCTTTCGCAAAAAACGAAAGTCTGGATTGGTCTCCAGCGCAAAGGTGATAAAAAATCACCGTTATCCTTAACGGTTTTTTTATGTCCAAATTTCATAAATAACATGGTATTAATCCGTGTTAAATCTGTTATGACGGACTGTCTAAGGGAAACCCTCAAAAGTTTCGCCCGTTCCTTTGCGGGTAGACCAACCTTATTCAGTCCGTCGCCCGTGATTGGTCTCACAAGCGGCGGTTATTCACTTCTACAAAGGGATACCGCAATGAAATCACAAAATAATTCCGTGCCTAACGCACAAGCCCCCATCGTTTTAAATCCCCAAACCTTAGCAAAAGTTATGCAATGGCTAGAGCGTGCTGAAAACCACGCGGGCAATTTAGCCATACAGTTTAGGGACCATGAATCAGCACTTGAATTCACAGAGATAGAGCTTGAGATAGCCACTGCATACAACTTGCTAAGCAAAGTTATCATGAGTGGCGTTAAAAAAGGCGGTGTGTAATGCCTACCAACAACCAAGCTCAAACCGAGCAAACCCAAACCAGCCCCACTATTGACGTTTTGACACATCGTTTAAGCTACAAAGATGACGACATAACCAACGAAAACGACTTTATCAATACTTTCGACATGATGACCTCAAGGGCAATATCCCTGCTAGAAATTATGGCGGGCTACATGATGAAAACAAGTGAAAGTAAAGATAAATGGATTGACACTGATGCTATGTATTACTCACTACAAACCGCCATTAATGAAATTAAAGACGTTCAAGCAGTTACCAGTGCTTATGTAGACTCGAAACGCAAGGCATAAAAAAACCCACTGACTTTATACAAAGCCGTGGGTTTTCCGTGAAGCAATCGACAAGCGGGCAGGCGTAATTATACGCAGATTTGTCGATTGTTTCACGGTTAATTTATGGCTTTTTTCCCTTTAGGAAAATTAAGCATGAACACCAACTATTACGAAATCATTGCCGATTTTAAAGACTTTGCACAAACCAGCGCGGGTATTGAGTTACCACCTGATTTAATAACTGATGGTAAATTACACCGTTTTAAAATCAATGGCGAAAAATCAGGCAAGTTAAGCGGCGCGTATACCTTACACTTGGACGGTAAACCAGCGGGCTATGTTCAATATTTTAGAACAGACACCAAACTGAATTGGACGTTTAAAGGCGATTATCAAGGCGAACCAATAAGCCAAGCCGATATTAAGCAAAAACAGCAACAAGCCGAAAAAGAACAGGCGAAAATTCATGCTGAAAAAGCAAAATTAGCACTGGATATTTACCGTGAAACACCTGCACACACTGTTGAAAAACATCCTTATGTTGTGGCTAAGGGTATCGACTGTTTTAACGGTAATTTACTGATTAAATGCGGTTTATGGAAACAACGCAACTGGCAAAACGCGCTAATTATTCCATTGGTGGATAAAAGCGGTAATGTGGTTTCCATTCAGGCAATTAATGAGAATCTAGCCGATAACAAGGATTTATTGAAAGGCGGTAAAAAGCAAGGGTGCTTTTATCCTTTTGCTACATTGGAGCAATTGAAAGCCGCTCATAAAATCATGATAGGTGAAGGCTTGGCAACCGTGGGCGCGTGTTTTGATGCAATGGGCTATATCATTCCAGCGGTTTCCGCTGTGGACGTGGGAAACCTGTTAGCCGTAGCAAAAGTTATGCGTGAACTTAATCCAACGGCAATATTGGTTATCCTTGCTGATAATGACATTAAAACCAATGGAACACCCAACATAGGGCTAGAGACCGCGTTTAAAATCAGAAGGGAAATTGATGGTTGTGTTGTGGCTATTCCTTCACTTGGCAATGATGAAAAATGCGACTTTTGGGATTTATGGCACAAACAAGGCAGTGAAGCGGTAAAAGCGGTTATTGAAAAAGCCGTAAACGGTAACGCACTGAACACGATCACCGACACACCCACACCAAAAACAGAACCTTTAACAGACCAGGATAACGGTTCATTCAATAACACACTGGATACAGAATCCCATTATTGCAGTGTTGAGTTTTTACAATTTGTTGATGATAAGCACATCTTAAAACAACTTTCTCTAAACATTGCCAAAGCGACCTATTTACCACCTCACACGGTTTTTTTAATGGGCTTGGGCGTGTTTTCCTCTGTTGCGTGTCGTCGATACTGTGTTGAGTACCAACACGGCGGTATTTTTCCAATAGGTTTATATGCGATAGGCGAGCAACCGCCCGCAATGGGTAAAAGCTGGGCAATGAACACCTTTCAAGAGCCATTCTACACGGCTGAAAAAGCGGTTAAAAACCAGACTAAAGAGCGGTTAAGCGCGTTATACGCAATCGATAAAAAAGAACTGACCCCTGAACAAGAGCAAGAGCTACAAAACTGCCAGAAAGTGCTTAAAAGCGTACTGTTTACCACCAACACCACCGCCGAAGCGTTAGAACAAAGCCTAAGCCATAGCGGTGGGTATTTTAGCGCGGTATCCAGTGAACAGGGCTTATTTAACACGATTTTAGGCTATTGCTATTCAGATAAAGCCAGCAATAACGACCTGCTTTTAAATGGCTTTGATGGCGGTTATATGGGCAGTTTGCGGGTTAGTCGTGATGGTTATTACGGGGCAGTTGTCGGGGGCGCGGTGATGTTTGCACAAAACGGCGGTATTGAGAACCTGTTAAAAGCCAGTAATGGCACTGGATTAGCCGAACGGTTTTTATTTATTGCCGAACCGCATAATTTAGGTACAAGAGACTTTACCCAAACAGCAATAATCAATCATGACCTGACAAACCAATACAGCGCAATTTGTGAAGTATTCGCAAGTTATGTTATCAGTGAACCATTACCATTTAGCGAATTATCACGGCTGGATATTTGTGCCGATGGATGGCGATTGATTGCTGAATATCGTAACAGTATAGAGAAACACCTAGCCGATGGCGGGCGGTATTCTCACATAGCCATAAGAGGCGCGGCGGGTAAGGTGAATATGCAGATCATGAAAATAGCGGCTAACTTGCACCTGTTAGACGGTAACAAAACCACCACCATAGACTTAAAGCACGTTAAAGCCGCTATTGGTATTGTTGGGGCAATGATTGAGGCGAATTTAAGGCTATGCAGGGATAAGGGCATTATTGGCACGAAAGCTGAGTACACCTCAATTCTCACTCTGTTTCAGTATGACAACAAACCAAAAGTAGAAAGAGCGATTATCCAAGCAAAAATACAAACTAAACCTTTTTCAGACTTTACAGGCAATAGATCAAAGCTTGTGGTATCCACGTTAAAGGACATGATAGACGATGGAATTTTACAGGTAACTTTTTTATCACCAAAAAGTGAAAATGCTAAACCTGTAAAGGCTTACACATTGGCATAAATGGTTAATACCTTTAACACCTTTAACATCTTTAACAACTTGGCTACAAGCCTTGATACATAAGGGCTTAAGACTGTTAAAGGTATCTTTAACAACATTTCACATAATTATTTTATGGTTAGAAAAAAGTTAAAGGTTGTTAAAGGTTGTTAAAGATGACCTTTAACAAGCTTAAAGCCGCGCTAACTAAGGGCTAGAGACTATAAAAAAGTATAGTGTTAAAGATGTTAAAGGGGGGACTTCCCTTTTTTATATATTGGTGACTTTTTCCATAAAAACGCAGGCGGCAAAAATGGCAATCGACAAACATACAACAAACAGGGCTAAAAAATGATTGATGCACTTATCAACGGCAAACTGATAAAAGACACGGTATTAAGATCATCGGCAAACGGCAATAACTTCTGTAACTTCATGTTGACCGTATCGACAGGTGAACCTATCCCAATGGTGATAACAGGTATTGCATTCAATGAAGCGGCTGAAAAAATAGCCAAGCTGAAAAAAGGCGATGCTTTAGCGATAACAGGCGCGTTAAAGCCAAGCACTTGGCAAGACAAAACGACAGGCGAAACTAAACACGGCTTGAATGTGACGGTATCCGATTGTTTAAGCGTGTATGACGTTAAAAAACGTAAAGCGGTTTAACTCTTTATTCTTGAGGTAAAAATGCGCATTAATTGTACAGATTGCGGGGAAGCATTAACCGCTCATGCCAGACCACCAAACATGAAATTTGAGGATAAGGAGCATAAACAAATGGTGTTTACCTCCTATTTACACTGTCATCAGTGCGGATGTACTGTGTCAGCCCGCGTGTTTTTGAAAATAGCGCGTGAACCGTTCCAAGTGCCAGAGTAGGAGGTGAAACAGTAGAATTAAAATTCCAGCGGTAAAAACAAAACTAACCCTAAAATCATGAGAGAGAAACAAATGGACGCTACCGAAACAAAAAAAATCCAGAGCGGTATAAATGCTGCAAGAAACATTAGAAAATCAATGTTGACTGAAGCGGAAGACCTAAAAAAGAACCTTGATAAGATAAACGCATTCATTGCTGATTATGATGCGTTTATCCTGTCGCTTGAAACGTTTCTTATCAATGCCGATCCGCAACAAGCAGGAAACCAGCAAAAAGTACCACCGACTAAAAACCCGTTTAAAAACGAAGTAGAGAAGAAATATGACTACTGAAACTTTGGACAGACCCACCAACGCTTTAGTCTTGAAATTTAATGCTTCAAAATTACTTATTGAAGAATTAAGTACCGAGCTAAAGTCTCTTAAAGAAAAACGAGACACTGAGAAAGCGGGGATAGAGCTGTTAAAGTATACACCCCCCCGCGCTGGTTCATTATCGCCTGTCGATTTTCGCTCAAGAGTTGAGTATGAAAAAGCTATTCAGCAAAGTATTGCGATAGATAGGAATCGCCTTGGCTTGGAGATTGATATTTTAATATCGAAAATTAACATAACAATTCGTGACATAAACACCAAGACCTACACTCTTGATGCTTTAAAAAGAACTCACGCTATGTTGACCAGCCGAGTGGATATGTCCGCAAGGATGTAAAAATAAAATAATGCCGTTCGTATGAACCTGTCAAACCAGATACACGGCTAGACAGGCTAAATGCGAACGGTTTTATAATCATTTTTAACTAATGACAAACCATTCCATTTTGTGAAATACTTTGACCTTGATAATTATATTTTTCAAATAAAAACAAATAGTTATGAGCGCGGTCATCTTCACTTTCTTAAAAATAAATTAAAAAAGTTCGTAGCGAGGGCTACGAGCCTTGCCACACTGGAATATGAACCGCTTGCCAATATCGAAACCATGAAAGCACGGTAAAGGTTAAGTCTTGCCAGTGTCGAAACCATGAAATATTTGCAACACAAAGGAAAAAAACAGTAACATTTTCAGTAACACCAATGGATTGATTTTATTAAATCATTTAATATCAGTATGTTATGAGTAAATTAAAGTCCTTTTCTCAACCAAGTAAGTACAGCAAGGTACACAGAAATACATCAAACCCCCAAGCTACAAGGCTTAGCGGGTTTTTTATTGTCGTCTAATTTTGGACTCCTAATGCTACGCACTTTCAATCAAACTAATTTCTTCATCGGTTAAGTCGAACAAGGCGTATACCGCTGTGTTTAACTCCTTTTCTAACAACGTAATCTGTGCCGCTAATTGTTCACGTTCAGTTTTTGCTTCTTCGAGAAAGGCTTGCCACGCGCCACGTTCTTTTAAAGGAATGTCGATTTTATAGGATTTTTTTAATTCATCCTGCACGGCTTTAAAATCTAACAGCCACCAGCGTTCTAGTTTTTGCGTTAATTTCACCACGCCCAAATCAGGAAAACGGCGGCGGATGTTGGTTTCTAGCGTGTAGCGTTGTTCGGCTAGGATTTGGCATTGTTCAGCGAGTGTGCCGATGTGGGTTTTTTGTTCGGGCGTTGCGGGTGGAATGGGTAATTTTTCTAATACATGACCATGTATTTGATAAAACCCACCGCTCATTGTTGAAGCATTGGCAGTTAATAAAAACCAATGAACAGGACTTAATAAAATACCGAGTTCATAATACGTTGTTTTAGGAATAAGATTTAACGCATTGTTAAAATAATAATTTTTATTATCTAGCCAGAAATTTGATTCCGCCATAAATCGATTATAAATAATTTTCGGCTTTTCAAATTCTTCGTAATAACTTGCTGCGTACCTTTGCAGAGCATACCACTCATAATGAATTCCTGTTTCCGCTTTATTTCTTGCTGATAATTGACTTTTGAATTGCGTTAAATGTTGATAAATTGCAGGATATTGTTTTTCAAATTCTTGTTCTGCTTTTTCAGAAGCACCTTTAATTGATAAATCTTTATGTAATGGGAAATGCCAAGGAATAAAAATCAACCACAAATCACGCGCTGCTGAGTGCCATTTTTTTAAATCTTTACCTTCCAAAAACGGTTTTAATAATTCCGCAGAGTTTGGGTCTTGTTGTATCAGTTTATCTTTAGTGGCGCGGTCAATGACAAAGGCTTCATTCAATCCTGTTTTGATACCGTAAAGCGGTGAGCCATAAACAGCTTTCAACGTTGGATAACCCCGCGTAAGTTTGTCGCGTAATTGACTGAGTCGCGCATCTTCCAATTGCCAACTATCAGCCCGCAATTGTGCATGAGCCATAACGCCATGTTGCGCGGCAAAGGTTTCGCTTAACTTTTTTGGCAAGTTATTTTTTAATACCAGTGTCTGAATTTCGCTGTCATCTTTCGGTTTCGCATTTTGAAAAATCAAAATCGCTGGATAGGTGGTCACGCTTTCAAAAACCTGCAAATCACCAAAATCAACAACTTTTTTCAGCGTTGCATGGGTTTGTAAATAATGGCGTAGCGGTTCGCCTGAGCTTGTTTTAAAAAATGTTGCAGAGCTGATAAAACCTAGCATTCCATTAGGCTTGAGCAGTTTTAAACCCAGCTCGAAAAAGTAGGCGTATAAATCCGCGACACCGTGATAAACATCTTTGTAATTCTTTTGCAAATACGGCTTCACGTCACCCAATAATTCTTGGCGCACATAAGGCGGATTACCCAGCACGACATCAAAACCGCCCGACTGCATGATTTTAGCAAACTGGTTTTGCCAACAAAAACCGCCCTCAGAGACAGGCGCGGTAAAACCAAGACTGTTGCCGACTTGTAAATGCTGGTCGATGGTGGCGAGTTTTTTGCCACGTTCAGCGGTTTTTAACCACAACGATAATTTAGTGATTTCAATCGATTCAGGATTCACATCCACGCCGCTGAGGTTGCGATTTAAAATTTCTTTGTTTAAATCCCGTGCAGGGCGTTGTCCTGTAATTTCAGCAATTTTGTCGTTGATACGTCGATATTCGGCATATAACACATCAAATGCGGCAACCAAAAATGCACCCGAACCACAGGCAGGATCAACGATTTTGATGGTTTCCAATTCCGTTTGCCACGCATCCCAAAATTGCAATTCAATATCCGTATCGGTGAGTTTTTTCTTGAGTTTTTTAGATGTGCGTTTTGCATCGTGCCAGTTAATTTTGCCTTCGTCATCAACTGTGCCAAAGTTGTTTAAACACACTTCAAAGCGTTGTTGTAAATGCTCGCCTAGCGTGTGTTCAACGATGAACGCGGTGATGTGGTCGGGGGTGTAAACTACGCCGTGTTGTTTGCGTTTGCCAGTTACTGAGGTGGTTTTAACGGTTTTTTGTAAGCTGTTGCCGCTTTGGATTTGTGCGGTAATGTCTTCTAAATCGGCAATGGATTGTTCAAAAATATGCCCTAACACGGTGACGGAAATTTCAGAGTTAAAATCGTATTTTGCCAGTTCTAAAAAACCTGTACACAGTTCATCTGCTACATTGAGTTTGTCGAACAGTTTGTCAGGTGCGAATAAGCCACCGTTATAGGCAGGGACTTTTAATAAAATACTGCCTTTGTTGATGGCGTTAAACAAGCCTTTAAAGTTGTGATAAACAGGTTTTGGATTGTAAATATCAACGTGTTTATAGGCTTGTTCAATGCTGTGATGGGGAATTAAACCGCGATCTTCGGAAAAGGCGACAAACAAAATGCGGTCTAGTAATTTTTGTGCAGGGGCAATAAGTTCCAGCGGTTTAATTTCAGAATTGTCTTCAATCAAGCGGGTGATTAAGGTTTCACGCACGGCTTTGTAATCGGCATAAAAACGCGCAGTAATGTCTTTGGTGGCTTGATGACTTTGTTCTAGTAGCTCTTTGGTGTTACCTGTCAGTAGATTATCAGCGTGTAGACACAAGATAAACCGTGTGTACTCCTCTGGGTCGGTAAGTTTGGCTAACTCAAATTGTTCATAAATTAACGAAGTTTCAGCGATGGCATACAAGCGCAATTCGACATAATTGGACACCAATATCCACTGGCAACCTTTAGCATCTCGCGCATAATCCCACGCTTGCTGCACGGGGGTTTTAAATCGCCCACTCATAATGGCATCAAGGTTTTTAGTTTTCGCGCCTTTGAGTTCTAGCACGGCGTGTAATTGATCGTCGTGTTTATCGGCTGTGAATTGTCCAAGCGCGACATCCACCGCGCCGCGTGCAATCGGGTATTCTTTGGCAATGCTGTAAGTTTGTTCACCGTATTGCTGATAGCCTAAAACATCCACCATGATGGACTGCATAAATACGCCTTGTAGCGCGACTTCGCTTTGGGTTTCTAAATCACGGTTAGCAATGCGTGTTTGCCAGTTTTGCAGAATGCTTAAATGCGTGGTGGGAATGTCTTGAATAGTCAGATTTTGCTGAATGATTTTTTTATTGAATAGGGGCATGGTGGTTTATAAGGCGGGAGCTAAGTGTGGCGAATGGTAGCATGAAGATTATTGCAGTGAATAACTAGACAATGCTAAATAATGGTAAAATCTGCACTTGTTCATCGTAATTCACTTTTTAACGACTCCACTCATGACTATAACAACACGTTTTGCTCCCAGTCCTACAGGTTATCTCCACGTCGGTGGTGCGCGTACTGCCCTTTTTTCTTGGCTTTATGCGCGTAAACATGGCGGTCAATTTATTTTACGCATTGAAGATACCGATTTAGAACGCTCTACACAAGAATCTGTTGATGCTATTTTACAAGGCATGACGTGGTTAGGATTGGAATACGATCAAGGGCCTTTTTATCAAACTCATCGTTTTGACCGTTACAAGGAAATTATTCAGCAGTTATTGGATCAAGGTGATGCTTATTATTGCTATTGCAGTAAAGACGAGCTGGAAACCTTGCGTACTGAGCAAATGGCGAACAAGGAAAAGCCGCGTTATAACGGTAAATGTCGTGACTTGCCTGCTGAGTCTGCGGATGAGCGTGAACGAGTGATTCGCTTTAAAAATCCAGTCGATGGCGTGGTTAGCATTCCTGATTTGGTAAAAGGCGAAATTGTGGTCGCCAATAAAGAATTGGATGATTTGATTATTGCCAGAGGCGACGGTACGCCGACTTATAACCTCACGGTGGTGGTTGATGATATGGATATGCAGGTCACTCATGTGATTCGTGGTGACGATCATATTAACAACACGCCTCGGCAAATGAATATTCTTAATGCCTTGAATGCGGCACTGCCAAAATATGCGCATTTGCCGATGATTTTAGGTTCGGATGGGGCGAGACTATCTAAACGGCATGGCGCGGTCAGTGTGATGCAGTTTCGTGATGATGGTTATTTACCTGAAGCTTTATTAAATTATCTGGTGCGCTTGGGTTGGTCTCATGGCGATCAAGAGATTTTTTCTATTGATGAAATGATTGAATTTTTTGATCTGGAAAATGTGAACGGTTCAGCGTCTACGTTTAACATGGAAAAGCTGTTATGGCTGAATCATCATTACATTATGCACAGCGATCCTGCGCACGTCGCACGGCATTTAAGCTGGCATATTGGACAGTTAGGTATTGATCCGACCGAAGGTGCTGATTTAGTCGATGTGGTTAAAGCACAGCGTGAACGTTGTAAAACTTTAGTTGATATGGCGGCAGCGAGTGTTTATTTCTATAAAGATTTTGATACTTATGATGAAAAAGCGGCGAAAAAGAATTTTACGCAGGATGCAGTTGCGGTTTTAACACGCTTGCATGAAGAGTTTTCAGCCGTTACTTATTGGAATGGCGAAATTTTGCATCACATCGTGAATAATGTTGCCGAAAGCCTATCACTCGGTTTAGGAAAAGTGGCGCAGCCCTTAAGAGTCGCAGTGTGTGGCTCAGCAGTCTCTCCTGCTATTGATATTACTTTATCGCTACTCGGTAAAGAAAAAACCCTAAATCGCCTACAAAAAGCGATTGAACACATCAAAAGCATAAATTAACAGTGGACATAATCATTAAAACCTGTAGAATGCCCGTTCTTTACAGAGGGGCCATAGCTCAATTGGTAGAGCGCAACACTGGCAGTGTTGAGGTCAGCGGTT
>JBAXNR010000009.1:0-70208 GCA_037133675.1 Methylococcales bacterium | reverse complement strand
AAAAACTAATTTTAACGCTTAAGCAAGTTAATTTTTTATGAGAAAGCCGTGGGTGCGAATAAGGGCGGAACTTAGACAACAACAGCATCTTTAAAATCAGCAATTGCCTTGAATGTGCTAGTCTAGCCGTGAACACTTCATCTAATCCTACCTAACCCATAATTATGCTAACCATTGAAACCCTAAGAAATAACGCCGCCAAGTTTGCTAACGATTTTTCTGCCGCCCATTATGAAATGGGGCAAGGGCAAAGTTTCATTATCGGCTTATGCAAGGTGTTTGAATTAGATTATTTAAGAGCCGTTCGTTTTGAAGACAGAGTTAAAAAAGCCAAAGGCAAAGGGCGTATTGATGCGTTTTTTCCTAGTTTACTATTGGTTGAAATGAAATCAGCGGGAAAAAATTTAGACGATGCTTACAACCAAGCAACCGACTATTTTGACGGCTTAAAAACAGAGGATTTACCACGTTGCGTATTAGTCAGTGATTTTCAAAATCTGCATTTATACAATCAGGAAACCAAAGAAGAACCGTTAAAAATCAAGCTATCAGAATTGCCGCAACACATTGAGCGGTTTCGTTTTTTAACGGGTTATCAAAAAATTGTCACTGAACGGCTAGAACGAATTAGCAAAGAAGCCGCTGATAAAATGGCGGTCTTACACGATGCCATCAAAGCCACAGACTACACGGGCAAAGACTTAGAAACCTATTTAGTGCGTTTGCTGTTCTGTTTATTTGCTGATAATACGGGCTTGTTTGGTGAAAATGGCACGTTTTTACATTACCTGAAAACGTGGACGGACACCGATGGTTCAGACCTGCATGGCGCGTTAAATAAGCTGTTTGATACGCTAAATACACCCGATGAAAAATATTTAGCTGAACACACTGATTACAAAGGTAAAAAACGCCTAAAAAATCTACCCGAACATTTAGCCGATTTTCCTTATATTAATGGCGCGTTATTTGAAGGCGGTTTAGCCGAATGTTATTTTGATGAATCCTCACGCGCCATCTTAATTGAATGTGCGAATCTGGATTGGAGCGAGATTAGCCCCGCGATTTTCGGCTCACTCTTTCAAGCCATCATGCACTTTGATGATGAAGCCGCGAATGCCAAAACCAAAAAACGCCGTGAATTTGGCGCACATTACACCAGCGAAGCCAATATTTTAAAAGTCATTAACCCGTTATTTATGGATGACTTACGCGCTGAATTTAATACCATTCCAAAAACCCACCAGCGAAAATTAGTGACCTTTCATCAAAAACTGGCAAAACTAAATTTCTTTGATCCCGCGTGTGGTTGCGGTAATTTCTTAATTATCGCCTACCGTGAATTGCGCTTATTAGAACTCGAAGTTATCAAAAGACAATGCGGTGCTAAGCCGACTGACAAAGAAATTCAATCGTTAATTTTATGTGATGTTGACCAGTTTCATGGTATCGACATTGATGAAAGCGCGGTACATATCGCGCTGGTTGCCATGTGGCTAACTGACCATCAAGTAAATTTAAAAGTGCAGGTATTAGGCAATTATTACAACCGCATTCCATTGGTGAAAAAAGCCAATATTGTATGTGCCAATGCCTTACGGATTGATTGGACAACGGTGATTAAACCGAAAGAGTGCAGTTTTATTATGGGCAATCCGCCGTTTGTCGGTGCGAAAATGATGAACGATGCACAACGTGCAGACATTGCGCCGATATTCGGCAAATTAAAAAACGGCGGCTTGCTTGATTACGTTGCCGCGTGGCACGTCAAGGCAACCGAATACATCAAGAAAAATCCAAAAATTCCCGTTGCATTCGTATCGACAAATAGTATTTGTCAGGGTGAACAAGTCACTGTTTTATGGTCATGGTTACTTGAGCAAGGCGTGAAAATTCGTTTTGCTCATCGTACATTTCGCTGGAGTAATGAAGGGCGCGGTGTTGCCGCTGTACATTGCGTAATTGTCGGCTTTGGATTGCAAGAACCTAGTAGTTATCGCTTATTTGCTTGTGGCGAGAACATCAAAGGTGAAGAAATAAAAGCCACGCAAATCAATCCGTATCTAGTCAATGCGCCGAATGTCTTAATCGAAAGACGCAATAAACCGTTGTGTGATGTACCAGAAATTGGTATTGGCAATAAACCAATTGATGACGGTAATTATCTGTTCACAACTGAGGAAAAAGCTGAATTTATCGCTAAAGAACCAGCAAGTGAACCATTTTTTAAACGCTGGTTAGGGGCGCATGAATTTATCAATGGTTATGAACGTTGGTGTTTATGGTTAGGTGATATTGAGCCTAATAAACTGACAAAAATGCCATTATCTATGGAACGAGTGGCAGCGGTAAAAAAATTTAGAGCCTCAAGTAAAAGTAAACCTACACGAAAAATTGCAGCAACACCAAGACGCTTTCATGTCGAATTTATGCCTACTTCCGATTATTTGGTAATTCCAGAAGTTTCGTCTCAAACTAGAGATTATTTGCCATTGGGTTTTTTATCGCCCGATACACTATCAAGTAACAAATTAAGGATTTTCCCAAACGCAACAAAGTATTTCTTTGGAGTTTTACAATCTCAAATGCACATGGCATGGATGCGATCAGTTTGCGGTCGAATGAAAAGCGATTATCAGTATTCCGTAAGTATCGTTTATAACAACTTCCCTTGGGCAACACCTGACGCTAAACAAATTAAAGCCATCGAAGAAAAAGCTCAAGCCGTTTTGAATGCCCGCGCTGTTCATACAACCTCAACACTGGCAGATTTATACAATCCATTAACCATGCCGCCGAATCTAACGAAAGCCCACGCAGCCCTAGACAAAGCCGTCGATGCCGCTTACGGTTATAAAGAAGGCAAAGATGACACCGCACGAGTCGCCTTTTTATTTGAACAGTATCAAAAACTAACCGCGCCACTCATAGAAACAGAGACTGCTAAAAAACCCAAAAAAATAAAGCCGTAATATGATTGAAAACAGGACGACTTATTTATGAATAATCCAACGATGAATTACTTTCCAGAACAAGATATTATTCATTTAATTATCACCAATGAAGAGGAAGTGGACAGCGTAGAATTAAGCCCAAATATAACCGCTGAATTGAATGCTAACGGTGAATTAATAGGCGTAGAAATATTAAAAGCGAGTCTCTTTTTAAGAGATTTTATTTTAGAAAGCACACAGGCAAAACTCATGCAATTACAACAATCGAGTTCTATGAAATGAACTGCCCAAACTGTGATAACAACATAACCATCGAAGACTGGCAAGATGATGAACCTTTTGAATGCCCTGAATGTGGCGAGTTAATCCAGTTAGTCACCGATGAAAGCACTTATTGTGGCGCGACTGACAAGCGGTTAATCATTTATGAAGCGGACTAAACGCAAACTTAAACAGAGCGTTGTGAGTAAGCGTTGCATTATTTCAACACTAAACAGGATTAGCCATTACGGGGGATTATTGACCGCTAGGCAGTGAAAAACCCTGATAATCCGCTTAGCTAACCATGATAGCCTTATTGTATTCTCATACAACGGTACAATAAGAAATGACAACTAAATCACGCCTTACCTTCAATAAACGACTAATCCTTGATGCTTTAACCGTGGATATGGATCACCCACCACCCCATTCTGCAAACGCCATTTTCTACATTCTCGAAACCGCTTTTGATTTGCAGTGGTCAGGCATTTATGAAGGCATGAAAACCAAGCCAAACGTAAACCAAATAAGACGAACATTGAGAACGTTGGCAAGTGAAGGCGTGATCGTATGCAATCGCACTAAACAAGAATGGTTTGATAATTCAAGTTGCAAACTGCCCTACTGGGAACTGGAATGGCAGTTAAGCGGTGATGTGTACCGCAATGCCTTAATCATAGAGTGCCAAGCGGTTTATAAGACAGTGGACAAGGCAAAACACGGCTTTAATATGTTTGGCGCGGTCTTTGATATGGGATTACCCGCAGAGGAAGTCAAACCGCTGTTAATGCAGGTCAAGGTATTGATGCAAAAAACCCACCCTGATAAAGCAGGTGATGACTATGTGGAGCTGTTCAAGCAAATGAAACAATGCAGCGACTGGATTAAATCAGGCATTCCATTACCCACACCGACCCACCAAGTAAATGAGCAAGTGACCTTGAATAATTCTATCCAGCATGGTTAAGCGGATTTATGGCAAAATACGGCAAAAACAGGGGCAAGGTTGAGCGCGTGACGGTATTTTTGACGGTATATTTTAAAAGTGAAATTATGCAGCCCTTGTTTATAAAGGCTTACAGGGAATTCTTAGATACCTATCGGGAACCTGCAAGTCATAAGGCTTAGCGGGTTTTTTATTGCTCAGAGAAATGATGAATTTTTGAATTAAATGCAAATCGAGGATAATGAACAACTAAGTACAAATAAAGAGGTTCAAATCATGACAACTGCATCCTATCAAAATATTATCACTATTGAAGCAGGAAAAAGAGGTGGTAAGCCGTGCATCAGGGGTTTACGCATTACTGTTTATGACGTGCTGTCATGGTTAGCCGATGGCATGACCCCTGCTGAAATTATTGAAGATTTTCCCGAACTCAACACGGACGATATAAGCGCGTGTTTGCGTTTTGCTGCGAATAGAGAGCATGACTTAGCGAGTGTTAAAGCACTGTGAAGTTATTACTTGATGAAAACCTATCTCGGCGTATTGTGCCTTTTATTCAAGGTCTTTACCCGAACTCAACACAAGTCGCATTAGTCGGATTAGAGCAGTCTGACGATAAAACTATTCGACAATACGCCATAGATAATGATTTTGTGATTGTTACCAAAGACGCAGATTATTACGACATGACCGTACTGTATGGACAACCCCCTAAAATCATCTGGTTAAAAACGGGCAATCAATCCAAAGCCGCCACTATCAAAACATTGCAAGATAACCAACAAGCAATAGAGAAAGCACTAATGATAGATGATAAAGCGTGTATTGAAATTTTATGAAAGATTAATATTAACTCGATTGATGGGCTTCGTGCCTCAACCCATCCTATCGTGCTCTCCATTATCAAAATAAAAACTGCAATGGATGTGCCGATGATAGGAGGAGCATCATTCGCTTCATAACTCGAACGATGCGCTTCGTACCTCAGCACATCCTATTAGCGCATCTTATCGCGTTAATGATGGATGATAAAGCGTGTATTGAAATTTTATGAAAGATTAATATTAGCTCGATTGATGGGCTTCGTGCCTCAACCCATCCTATCCTACTATTAAATCTTCTATATTCTCAGTATGAGGTGTTTTTTTAATCCTAAGAATTAAATTATTCGATTTCTTTAATCGCTTTATAATTTTCTGGTTAGTTGTATCCATTTCTGGATTTCTTGATGAAGTATGAACGATATAACCCAACTTAATGGCTGTTTTATCTTTTGATAATAATTCCACTGAATTGCTAATTTGTTCGATTGCATCACTATCAGCATCCTGACCTTTTAGCTCAATATAAATTTCTCGTTTTGATAACACATCAATTGCTAACCAATCACATTTTTTAATGGTTTTATCTTTAATAAGACAATCATCTACTTGATGTTTTTCTATTTCTCGTTGTTTTGGATTTTTAATTTCAAATCTTGATTTAGCTTCGGTAAAAATAATAGTCGTGTGCTTAACTTTAGTAATGCAAGAATTAGTCATTGTTTTCTTCCATTATCACTAATTTCTCAAAGACATTGGCAAAATCTCTGGATACGCTATCAATAAAACTGGCATCAATTAATTTTAATTCTTCATCGAGAATAGATTTAACAGTACCGTTACCAACAAAATAAGCCGATACATCATCAAAATTCACTATTTCATCTTTTGGAACAACTTTATACAATTCTTCCAAGTTTTGATAGTTTTTAGATTGTGCAACATTTCCTGCCTGAATTAAATTGTTAAAAGCCGTTAAAATATAAGGGCTGTGGGTTGTAATGGTAAATGAATTAAATCGTCCATCAATATCTGATGATAAACCAATGCCTTCATTATATGCGTTAGAAATTAATTGCGTAATATAACTTTGAGCTTGTGGAAATAAATGTGCTTCGGGTTCTTCAATAATAAAATGATTGCTAATGTGGCTATGATGAAAATATGGACTTTTTAATAACACTGTTATTATAGGTAAAGATTCTTGCTGTCCAGATGAGGCATCGGCTAAACTAATTTTACCGCGTTGATTAACAATCCAATCTTGCCCGTTTTCAAATAAAGATTGACCACCAATAATTTTTTCAATGATATATTTTAAACGCTTTTCCTTGTTTTCTTCACGCCAATAATAGTAATCTTCTCTAATACTTTGATAAGTTTTACCAAACAAAATCAAAAAGTAATCTATTTTAATTTCCGAGTTAATAAATGAAAAAATATTATTGCCTAATGTGGCAAAAAAAGAACGTCCTGCTGGAATATAGATATTTTTTTCTAAAAAAGAATTTTTTTGTTTAAATAGCTGGTCAGCTAAAATAGCATCTAATAATGAAAAATCATCATCCATTATAAAATTATTTCTCCCTTGATAAACAATTTTATCTCCAATAATTTTAACAAACTGATTATTAACTAAACCAATATATGGTCTTGCTTCATTTAAAGCTGTAAAGACCTCTCTGATAATCGAATCGGTATTTAAATTCAATTTTCCATCTTTGCATGAAATAGCAATGGAATAATATTTGTTTGAATATTCAATATTAAATTCAGTATTTGACCATGTATATGCTGGAAATATTTTTTCAAATTTAGCTAATACAAAAGCATCGTTCCCCTCTTTAGTAGTTATACCACGATAAATACTTCCAATTAACGTGTACGGATATTCTTTAAAAAAATAAATCAATTTAGCAATGACACTTTTGCCTTGTGCCTGCTCACCAATAAAAAGATTGATACGTTTAATTTCTATCTCTGCGTTTTCAATGCAAAGAAAGTTATTTATTTTTAGTATTTCCACTGATGCTGTCCATTATCAAAATAAAAATTAGCGCATCTTATCGCGCTCACTTGAAGAATAAAATTTATTCCCAAGGATTGAGTATCTGCACACCCATTGGCTTAAAATCTGCCACATTGCGTGTGACAACGGTCATATTGTGAACTAATGCAGTAGCGGCAATCAATGCGTCACGATCTGAACGCGGGGCTGGTACATGGAGTTTGCCACAACATAATGCTACAGCGGTATCAACAGCAAGAATCCGTCCGTTGAAAGTTGGTAAGACATGATGATTAAGCCAGATACGAAGTAATGAGGCTTGTGCTACGTCTCGCCGCTCGATTAAACCTATTCCCACTCCAGTTCAAGCAATGTCACCACTGATAAAAATAGAGTGGTCGGTAAGATGCTCTCTGCCCAGACTTTAACATTAGGATTTATTTTGCCCGTTTTTGCTTTTCTCAGCTCAGAAACGACATTTGTGTCTAGCAACAACATTAGGATAAATCGGCAGGATAAAAGTTAGTTAAACGTGGTGGCTCAAAATCAAATTCAGCAACATCAGGCATCGCCAATAATTCAGTAATATTGGATTGTTTTTTATGTTGTTGTAAGTAAGTCGCTAATATATTAATAACGGCTTCTTGAGCATTCTCATAATGACTAACGGAAATTACTTCATTAATCAATTCGTCATCTATTGTAATGGTGGTCATGTTTTTCTCCATTATATTAAGCAATTGTCTTTGTTACTCGTTGCGTGGATGGGAAATGTTGGGTTTCATTTCTCAAATCCAATGTACGCGGTTTCACGTCAAAAATTAAAAACTATTCAGCCAGTCATCATTAAAGTTGAAATATAAAAGTTTTGGTTCAGCATCATTTATACCAACAACAAAAATCAAATGTTTATCTCTTCCCCAACGAGTTGCAGCGTTGAATTGATTACTACTCATAATAAACTGTAAATCCTCTCTGTTTGGAGATTTGCTTGTTGTTTTTACTTCTATAAAATGCGTTTCTCCATTTACATTCAACTCAATATCAAAGCTTTCGCAACTTTCACCCTCTTTATTATTCCAAGTAACATTGTCAACCCCATATCTATTAAAAAGTTCACGGTAAACAAGAAGCTCTCCTCTGAGACCTATTTCAGCCTTGTAATCACTGAAATCATCTTTAGGCTTAAATTGCGCTCTTAAAGCTACATCTTTTTCTTCAGCATAATCATTTTCAAAGTCTCGTTTTTCTTTATCATTTTTATCAATCAATACCCACGCTGGAGGAATTTCATCAATGAAATTATCGACATAAATAATCTCTTTTGATTGTATTTCTTCTAATAATCTTGACTTAAAATATTTATTTTCACTATTCAACTGATTAGAACGAATATAAAAGTGTGGTTTTATTTTTTTTATTTGAACGGTTTTAGTGTCTAATAATATCAAACAAAATATTTCAGTTTCGCTAAAATAATTTTGTTCTAATCTTTTAAATAGAAGTTTTAAATTTTTATAACCAACATCGCTATTATCAATAGTGTAGCTTTTGTTTTTATTAGATAAAAACTCTAGGGTATTGATTATTTTCTCTTGAGTAAGGTCTATCAAATCATCAGAACTTACAGATTCATTCTTGAGAATGCGTTGTCGAATATCTTTTAACCTCGCATCAATCACCAAGCCTATTTTTTCAAAAACAGGAATATATTCTGGTTTAAAATTTTGAGGCAAACTTTCTTTTTCAATTGCATATTCACTGTCTGCAATATAATAACTTTCAGCTAAAGCTGTTTTAAAAATTGTACTTATTTTTAAAACAGATATTTCAGGAATATCGTCTAAAGGTTTATTAGTTTTTTTGGTTAAAATTGAGTATAAACAACTAAAGCTTTCATTTTCATGAGTGTTACGGCTTATTATTTTTACATCACTAAATTCAATGAATAAATTTTTATTTTGCTCCAAAGAATAATGAACGACAAACTTTAATCTTTGAAAAGTATTGATAGTATTATTATCTCTACGTTGTTGTTTTAAAAACTCATAAGCATTTTCTTTGTCCTCTTTTTCAATTTCAAATAGTCTTTTAACTTCCTCTTCTAATTTATCGTAAATAAACTTAATTACTTTATCAACAAAATCACTATTTTCAACATTTGAAGACCTTGTTTTTTCATTATTTGCTCTACCATACTTAAAGTTAATTTTTTCTTCTTTTAGAGATATATCAATTTTTCTTCCATCAATAATAATTTTATCTTTGATGTTGTAGTCTATAGCAATAGCCATTTTTAGAATTTTATGCTCATAACTCTCGCAACCATATCTGTTTTTGGTATCAAAATGTACAAACTGGATTTTATTCAAAAACTCTGTTTTTAATTCAGTCGTTTCGATAAAATTAACAAGATTATGAAAGTCAACTTGTTTTTTAATAAGTTTCTTTTTTATCTCTTCATCGAAAGGTGATAACTCCAGAAAACTCAAAACTGTTTTCTCAAACGGTTCTGGAATAAGAGCAAGATTATCAAGTACACCAGAAAAATCGTGTGTTTCCAAAAAACCCTTAAATGCTTTATTTTCTATATGTATATGCTTTGATTTAGCATCAATTATGTATTTATCGTTTTCTTGCCTAATAGCGAAATCCTTTATTTCCATTTCAGGATTCTTGAAAATACTCAAAATCACATCAACATCTTCGCAACTATACTTACCAGTAAAATAGGTAGAATTTAATTTTTTCTCTTTTAAAAAACTGAGTAATTTAGGATATTTTGATACGTTGGTAACGGTAAAATGAAAGCCAAATTGACTAGCAAGTATATTTTCTAATTGTGAATCAAAAAAACCTTTGTAAAAAAAATTACTAGATTTGTCTATTTCGTTGATATTTTTAAAATCGCCATTATCAAAGCTGAATATCTCTTTATCTAAAATAAAACTGAAGTTTTCTTTTTTTAAATTTTTATCTAACTCGTAAATAAATACAGGGTAATCTTCTTTCGATAATGTTTTAACCCAATCTTCTATATCATCATTTCGCAGAGCATAAATGATATTCCATTCTTGAAGACCTAATTTAGATTTAGCCTCTCTTATTACATCCGCATTTTCAAAATTAAAAAACTTCTTATAATTTTTCAGTTTTACGTCCAGCTTACTGTCTATTATCTTAACGAACGTGTTACTACTGATAAACCCAGAATCAGCAATTGGTATGTTCTTTTTGATATAAGCTAAAAGGGGGCTTGTAAAATTTGTTTGTATAAAAGTAGAATCACCTGCTTTTTCTAAATCAGACAAATACAAATTAACTAAAATAGTTCTATAACGCTCTTCATCTTGATTTTTTATTTCTTCAAATTTTATTATCAAGTCATTGGCAATTTTAGTAAGTAATTCCTTGTTTTTATCTATTCCCTGCAATTCGCGCCGATTTGTTTGGTGTTCAAATTCTGCATTATGCACAATGAAATTTAAACCGTGCTTTTGACTTTCCATTGGAAAATACTTAAAAAATGAAACTTTTTTATTCAATTTTCCTTTTTCAAAGAAATCTAGTGAGCCTTTGATCGATTTAGAATACATAAAAATATAATCATCTCCGCAAATAGATGCCATATTTTTAATGGGTACAGCAGCATTATTTATAGTGATTTTGCTTAATTTCACCTCATTGTTTTTTTGATACTCCTGAAAAATACTACAAGAGTGAGATACGTTATCTTCTAAAGTGTTTTTTCCTTCTTCCAGAAGTGAGCTTTTACCCTTTCCAAGTTTTAAGAAAAATAAACTCCCTTCTTTTAACGATTGTTTTCCTAATGAGTCGCTAATAAAAGTAATCATTTCATCTAATTCATCTTGTTGGAAAGGTGTGATGTCTTCGTATTCAACACCTTTTACTTTTTCATCAACACCGCAAGGAAAATTCGTGTACAAAATTTTAAATAGCCAACAATGTTTATCAACATTCGTCAATTCGTTATTTAAAAAGTCATTGAGATAGCTGTTATCCCATGAAAAAAGTATTGGGCCACAATATTGTTTAATTCCTTCTAATCCATTATTTTCACCAACTAGCCTATGAATTAACTTAAATCCTATCCCATACTTTCCAATGTCTGACGAACTATTTTCTTTTGTACTTTGCCCCATATTTAAAATGGATTCAATATTATCCTCTTTGAATTTTTTACCATTATTGATGACTAAAAAATATTCTTCGTTATAAAAAATGAAAAATTCAGACGCATGAGCATCAACAGCATTTTGTAAAAATTCATATATTGCTTGACCATCTTCCGCATTATCTACAGCTTGCCTTATAAAACCAATTTCACTTGGTTTATGAGCGTGATACAACTCAAAAAATCCTTTTTTTATTATTTCTTGATTACAATCTTTTTGATAACAACCTATAAAGTCCAAATCTCTTAATTTGTCAGTATCTTTTTTAGAATCTGCGAAATACTTTCTGTACTCTTTTGCGTTCATAGCTAAGCCTCATAAATAAAAAAACAGGACATCAACTCGTAAGCCGTAATAGCTTTAGCGCATTACGCTATCGCAAATGCACCCTACACAATATTACAAACCATTTCCAAAACAAAAAGCGGTTTTTTATTGCCAGTCTATTTTCACAACTCCCCAGCTTGAATCAAAAACTGACGATAAACCGAATCCGAATACCAACGCCCTTTCTCAATCATCTCATCCAGCAAAGGTTTTAACTGCAAAACCAAGCCCTTCTCTTTCGCCCTTAACAACACCGAAAGCGTCCGAAACGCCGTTAATCCCACATGATTCGCCATTTTGTAGCCTAAATTTTCATCAATAATCACAAAATCAGCCTCAATCTCTTTCGCTAAAATAATGGTCTCCGCTTCTCCAGCATCTAACTCAGTCAACAAAAAATCTCTATATAACTGCCCTTGAATCGCTTGCACTTCGATAAAATCACTGTCAACTTCGTGATAACCGTAACCTTGCTTCGCTTTGATTTCAGCATAAACCGCATCGGCAATAATAATTTTTCCAAATAGACTTTTGAAAATATCCAAACGTCCAATGGCGGCTAACGAGATAATCGGCGTGGTATTCACCACAACTTTCATGGCACTAAGCGCGTATCCGCAAAAATAGCCGCCATTTCTTGTTCGTCAAAATCAAAAATCGGTTCTTTTTCCAGTTGCAATTTATAAATAAAATCCATTTTAGTAAAACCTGCTAACTCTGCCGCTTTGCCTAGCGATAAGCGTTTTTTTCGGTACAACATTAACGCGGATAAAAAACGTAAATTTTGGGTAAACTCCTCTGTATCCTCTTTTAAAGATAACAAAATTCCTTCTCTGACCGAAAAAGAAATAGTCATGTTTTTTTCTAAAATCATACTCGCTACCGCTGATTTGTTGTTTAAATTATTCTACTTTCTACTTTCTACTTTCTACTTTCCACATGACAAAATCAAGGCAAAAACCCCTAACAAAACCTTCAAATTTTCACCGCTGGAAAAATACATATTCTCATCAATCAGCAAAATATTTTGGCTTAATTTGAGAAATTTCCAATCAACGCCATTTGTTACTACGCCGTAAATCGTTTCTATCTCATTTTGCTCTTGCTGATTAAACAATTGCGCGGCAACCATTTCCGCGCCCGCTTGCGCTAAGCCTTCTTCAATACTACGGTTCTTTGCCTCAACGATACAGACAATCGGACTATCTAACGCTAATAAGCGGCTTTTTCCTGCCACAATGTAATCGCAAATACCAGATAATTGCTCATTAATATTTAAACTGCAACCAGAAAAAATGGTAATTCGTTGGTGTGAATGCTCATAGACATCAAATAAAATCGGCGTAATTAAGTTTTCAGAGCGGGATTTTTCTGAGAATGTTGAGGGTAACATCTTGGCAATTTCCAAACTGTGCAATAGAAAAGCACTGGGCGAAACTTCTTCAATATACGGAAATAAATCAGTGACTTGGTAAGTAATTGCCAATTCTTTAGTCAATTCTTTGAGCGATTGATAATCCGAATATAACATAACTTTTCTCCCCTAACTTGCAGATACAAAAATCCATTCTATCATGCGATAACTCGTAAGGCGGAATAGCAATAGCGTATTCCGCCGAATGACATTTCCCAACATTCTGTTGTCTACAGTTTGACTAACACTTCACCTCGCCCAATTTCCGCCATATCCCCCGCATAGCGTTGGACGCGGTTAAATGCCACTGAGGCATCGGCAAATTTGGAGTTTAAGGATTTAAACGAGGCGAATAATATCGGTAAGAATGCCAGCGTGTGTGAGCCGCAGTCGTTGAAACTGGCGGAGAGTTGTGGGGCGTTCCAGAGTAATAATGTGCCTCGGCGCATGGCGTAGCCTAAGTATTTACCTGTGTTGCCCATGACGGCGATTGTGCCAGCGGTCATGCGTGAGCCGCAGTAATCGCCTGCATTGCCTTCGATTAAAATTGTGCCTCGGCGTAAGTGATCGCCTACCCGTTCACCTGCATTGCCTTTGATTAAGATCGTGCCACCTTTCATGCCCATTTTGTTGCCGGGTAATGCCGCGCCTAAAAAATCGCCTGTGTTGCCCGCGATTTCCAGATAGCCGTTTTTCATTTCACAAGCGGCGTACAGTCCTGCATTGCCTGTAACTTTTATCGTGCCTGATTTCATGCCTATACCTAAATACGCACCTGCATCGCCTTCAACGGTGATGGTGGCGTTTTCCAGTTCTTTGCCGATAAAATCGAGTTTGGCTGTGCTGTTTTGAATGATGATGTTTTGTGCGTCATCGCCTTCGATAGTGAATAGTTCATCAACACGCAGTTTGGCTTTGCCGCTTTGTAATTCGATGGCGGCAATATCGGCAGTGCTTAAACCTTGTAACAAATGCGGCACTAACGTTGATAAATCGACACGTTGGGCTGGTTGGGTTTTCAGGCTAAAGGTTAATGCGCTCATGCCATAATCTCCTGTAAATGAAAGTGGAACGGCCCTAATTTACCGCCATAATTGCCCGCGCTGATGCGGCGGATGCCATTATCCGCGCCTAAATCGCATACCGCTTGTATGCCTACGCGCATGGCTTTATCGATGTCTTCTTTGGTTAAACCGTCAATCACGATTTCCATCACCGATTCAATATCGGGCGATAAATCGGTTTTGGTCGCGCCTTTTAAAGTCGGGCAGAATGCGTCATTGGTCGAAGCATTCAGGGTTTTATATTTTGAACCAACTTTGGAACCAGAACGCACTACGCCTCCTGGGAACGGCATAATGACATTGGGTATCTTGCGCATGGCTTCAATCGCGGCTTCACAGGCGGCTAAGGCTTGCGGTTGTGATGTGGCTAAGACTAAAAAGTTACCGCCGCCGATGGCATTGACTTGTCCTGTCGTGGCTTCGGCTAAAAATTCGCCATCCATGACGGGAATGCGCCAGTAGCGTTTGCCTGAGATTTTTTTGGCAATCTGAAAGCCGTCACCGAAATAGCGCAGGTTTTTACCGAGCGGGATTTTTATATCGCTTTGAATACCCGCAAATAATGCCGAAGTTGGCGAGGTGAGGACGCATTGTCCCGCACGGGTTTCCAGTTGTTTTGCCAAGCCTTTACCGCCCATAGCAAAAATCATTACCGAAACGCCAGCTCTGCCGTCTGGGGTTTCTTCGGGGCTTAATACTCGCTCAATACCCGCTTCACAGCCGCAGGCAATCACGGATGTGGCAAAGCCTGTCATGGCTTGCGCGGCTATCATTGCCCAACGTTCATTTTGCGCGGTGATAATGGCGCGGGTGGCTTTCATCGGAAACGCCTCCGCAAAAGTTGCGTCTATGGTGACACCGTTAATAATCATAATTTTTACTCATCGTTATTCATTAATAAATTTTCAATTTCGTCCGCCGTTAAACCTATGATTTCAGCAATGGTTGCCATCGGAATTTGCTCAGCCAGCATATTTTTAATAATCGTTTTTTTAGCTTTTTTCACGCCTTCATCTATTGCTTCTTCTAAATGATACTCTTCAATCATTCGCGCCCTTTCATCGGGAGAAATATCATCCCGTTCAATATGCCGAAAAACCTGCTGTATCTCCGCTAACTTATAATGACTTTCATCTACTTCACCATCTAAACTATCCTCAATCGCTTCTAGCCATTCTCGATAGGATTCGGGAGTATTTTCATTCACATATTTAGGGCATAAAAAAATAATTTTATGGGCGATTTCATTGACCTTATTACCATTTAAATCGCGGGGTGAAAAATCGGTTATTAATACATCCTTTTTATATTTATCTCCCGATGTTAAAACCACGATAGTATAAACTTTTAAATTAGCCCGATAATCAGAAGAGCTTTTAATTTGTTCTAATAATGCCACGCAATGATAATGTAAAAACCGATCATAATGATCAATATTGCGTTGGTGTTGAATATCGACAATAACGCGCTTTTTTTTATCTTCGGCAAATAAATCAAATTGGGTTTTAACACTTCCAATCATGGTATCAAATACCTTTTCAGTTTCTACCTTATCAATATCCAATTGAATACCCAAAATATCCCGCACAAAGCCTTTAAATACCATGACATCACAAAAAGCTTTTTTAAATATAACGCAGTAGAGTAGAGAGGCGACTTGTTTCATAAAATTTAATTAATTACATTATTTGACGATAAGCTGACTAAAAGCCCGTTCGTTATTTCTTTTTAAATCTTTTAAAAAATCAGGGAATTCGATTTGATAGTGCTGTTCAAGCATCACGGCTTGCTGTCGTAAATACTTCAGGCTAGAAAACGCTGCGTCTTCATTAAATGCTAAGGCTATCACATTGCCTCGGTCACGAATCGGTAAAAATAAGGCTTTCTGTTTAAAAATATGATTTATCCACGCACTGCATTGATTATATAAGGGATTATCATCGCCACCCCATAGATTTATCACTAACATACCGTCTTTTTTTAACAAGGATTGGCAGGCGGTAAAAAATGCTTCGTTGGCGATGGCAGGGGCAAGGTTTTCGTGGTCAAACGCATCAACCAGTAATAGGCTGTAACGCTGTGCGTTTGATTCTGTGCGTTGTTTAATATACGCGCCACCATCATCAATGATAATTTTTAAGCGTGGGTCTAGGGGTAGACTAAAATGACTACGCGCGATTTTTACCACGCTTTTTCGGCACTCGATGACTTTTAAACGGCAGTCTGGAAAATGCTTTAATAAATGTTTAGTCAATGAACCGCCACCTAAGCCAATCAGCAAGGCTTCATCGTCTAAAATTGGTTTAAATAATTGCCAACTGGTCATGGCTCGCACATAGCTAAGTTCAAGTTTATCGGGATTCGACAATAACAGACTGCTTTGTCGGGGTTCAGAGCCAAAATGCAATGATCTCACGCCTTTTTCTTCAACAACTTCGAGTACGCCGTCATCATCGTGGCTTTGGTAGATTAGTAAACCGTCATATTTGTACATAAAAAATAGTCGTTGTGAGTTACAGCTCATCATTATAGGTGAAAACCTACGGTATACTCACAGTTTGCTATTCATTATCTGAGGCTTTCATAATGTCGAAAATGAGTCATATCAATGTTATCGAGAAATACGAAGAACATCGGCTCGCTATTCATCAACTCTTGTCATCAATTTTAAATTTTTTTGCCGACGGCAAAATGTTTGAGCAAAGTCAGGAGGAATTAACTGAACAATTTAATTCGCTGTACTCCTACTATCCCTTTGTGAGTTTATTTTATTTGCTTGATGCCCAAGGCAAACAAATTACTGTGTGTATGCAGGGCAAACACGTTAAAAGTAGTGGGCAGTTTGGTATTGGTGCTGACCGTAGTCGGCGACCCTATTATCTTGCGGCGATGAAACATGAGGGTACGGTCATCACAGAACCTTATCTAGCTAGTGTGAGACGTGAGTTGTGTTTGTCTACCAGTATAAAAATGTTCAATGATGATGGATCAGTTAAAGGCTATGTGGTGCTGAATATTGACTTGAAGGCAACTTTGGCGTTTTTAACAGGCGATAGTTTGCGTGTGTATTTTGAGCCGTATTTTAAAGCGATGTACACTTTGATTGTAATAGGTTTGTTCAGTGTTGCGTTGGTATTGCTATACACAGCCGCACTGGAATGTATCTCGGTGGCGAAATCGTTAGTCACTCCGCAACAGGAGATAGAAATCCCATTTGGTGTGGTTATTTATTTAACGCTCGCCTTGGCTATTTTTGATTTAGGTAAAACTACGCTGGAAGAGGAAGTGTTGTTGTATAAAGATATACTTCGACACAGCTCAACGCGGCGCACTATTACTCGTTTTATTGCAGTGATTATTATTGCCGTATCCATTGAAGCCTTGCTGATGATTTTTAAAGCAGCATTGCATGGCGGCGGGGAACAATTGATTGCAGCAGTGTGGATTATTATTGCGGCAGCATCACTGTTAGTTTCGCTAGGTGTTTATGTGTATTTGGGAAGTAGAGCAGAATCTATCCTATTGCAAAATAGTGACAGTACAAAAGTAAGACGAAATTTAAAGTAGAACGGTAATGGACGGGCTATGTAAGCCCGTCCACTTGTTTGAGGGTACTTTAGATAAGCACATCAGCTTCCTTTGTGGCCAAGTCGGCGCGTCACTAATACGTTGCTGGAAATAGCCGATGCGGCAAACAGAGTACTTGAGACAATAAATTCACCTGAAATAAAGCCCAAAATACCAATTGTAAAAATAAGACCTGTAAATACGTCTTTATAAAAATCACTCATGACACGATACCTTTGTAAGTTAAGAAAGTGTGCCTAAGGCACGATTTAAACTATACATTAGTATTTAAAATTAACAATATAACAAAAATCATATAGATTGTTTTCATTTAAGAAACAGTATTTTGATTAAGTCATCATAAAACGATTGGAAACATTTTATTTTTCTTTAAGATTTACTGCATCAAAGTACCGTCACACCAGTCTTTTATCATAATCCTATCAGAGCTTTTTCTGAGAATAAATAAATCTTTTATCCCCCTTAAATTAACAAGCTAACGCATCTATTAACTGACTGTTGTATAATTCGACCCCAGTAGACTCTCTACGATAAAGTAATATTCATCAACAACAGAGCAAAAAAGAGCCAGACTAATGATTATGCAAAAAACTACCATCAATAAAAAGCTGTTATTGACTAGCGTGGCTATCTCAATTGCACTTGGAGGATGTGCCACAACGGGTTCTGATTCAAATGATATTTGGCAGGGCTGGAATCGTGGGACACAGTCGTTTAATGACACTATCGACAAAGCCGTTTTAAAACCCGTTGCTAAAGGCTATGTCGCCATAACACCTGATTTCATTGATCAAGGCGTGACCAATTTTTTCAGTAATATTAATGATATTGGTGTGGCTATCAATGATTTATTACAACTCAAATTATTACAAAGCGGCATGGATGTCAGTCGATTTGTCATTAATACTACCGCAGGGGTTGGCGGTTTTTTTGATGTTGCAAAATTGGTGGATTTACCTAAGCACAATGAAGATTTTGGGCAGACTTTAGGTTTTTGGGGAGTTCCAGCGGGTCCTTACTTAGTCGTACCACTGGTAGGTCCTAGTTCACCCAGAGATGTTGTTGGCATGATAGGTGATGCCTTATTAAACCCCTTAACGTATGTGTCTATTTTTGGTGGTGTTGCTGGCAGTGCTGCGACGGGTGGTGCTAGAGCGGTAGACGTAACCGATACTCGTGCGGGATTAATGGCAACTGAGAAAGTCGTTAATGAGGGTGCGGTTAATCGCTATGACTTCATCAAAAATTCCTATGAGCAACACCGTGAATATTTGATTCATGACGGTCATCCACCCAGTAATGACGTTGATATAGATGACAATGACAGCAGCTCTAGCAACAGCCCCGCACCTGCGTCTACAACCAAAGCTGGTAAAGCGACACCAGCAAGCAACAATACAGGTTCTGCACCTGTACTCAATAATTCCAAGCATCTTCTGGAACTTTCCGCCCCCCCTGAAGAGAAAAAATGATGACTTATGGCTAACCGTCCTTATCCAGAACAATGGAGTGACATAGACACCAAACTCTATGAGCGGTCGGTTATGGCATTTAGTACGGTCAAAAAAATGCTGAGTGTCAAAATGAAGCTTTATGCTGACACTCAAGTATCACAAGGTAGCATTTTTTTATTCAATCATTTTTCCCGCTTTGAAACCTTTATTCCCCAATTTTTAATCTTTGAACAAACTGGCGCGTACAGTTGTGCGATTGCCTCTGGTGAATTTTTCAAAGAAGACACGGTTCTATCGAGATACTTAAAAACGGTAGGCGTGTTTCCTCATAATCATCAGCGATTGTTTCCTCTGCTAGCTGCGCAAGTGTTACGCGGTCGTAAAGTCATCATTTTTCCCGAAGGCGGCATGGTTAAAGACCGCCGCGTCATGGACAATCAAGGACATTACAACATTTATTCACGCGTCAAAGGAAATAGACGCAAGCAACACACAGGCGCGGCTGTGTTAGCACAAGGCATAGAAGCCTTCAAAGCCACAGTTCGCAACGCCTACGCAGATAAAAATCATGCGCAATTATTACGATGGAAAGAAGAATTACAGTTCGACAGTCTCGATGAGTTGCTACTGTCAGCACTAAAACCCACGCTGATTATCCCCGCTAATATCACTTTTTATCCGATACGTTCTTCCGATAACCTGTTACTCACAGGTGTTGATCTGTTTGCCGACAATCTTAGTTTTCGGCAAACCGAAGAATTATTAGTCGAAGGTAATATTATGCTCAAAAATACCGATATGGATATTCGAATGGGTAACCCGATAGATCCCTATGAGGTTTGGCATTGGTGGAATCGCTATCTACTTGAGTTAGTCGCCTTGGAGCTTAACGGTTTAGATGAGATTTTTGCCCTGAACTCATCACCCAAAAATTGGCAACAAAAATTGTTGGGGATCTATTTCCGCAAAAGTGCGAATGCCACTCGCGATCAATACATGAAAGCAATTTACGCCAACGTCACGGTAAATTTAAGTCATCTTGCTGCCACACTCATTCTGTATTGTCTGGAAAATGGGCAGCAATACATTACCCATCAAGCCTTTTTTAATAGCCTCTATATTGCGGTCAAACGCCTACAAAACAACAGCTGCATCAATCTACACCGAAGCCTACTCAATCCCTATGAATACAGTGATTTAACCTCTGGTACTAATAAACGCTTTGAGCAATTCTTATCAGCCGCCAAAAATGCCGAACTCATTAGTGAGCAAGACTGTTGTTATCATTTTTTACCCAAGCTATTACAAGAATTTAATTTCGATCACATCCGCTTAGAAAATCCAATTGCGGTTTATAACAACGAAGTAAGACCCATCATAGCAGTGCGTGACACGATAATTGCCGCATTAAACGAATGTCAACACATCGACCCACAACAACTCGCCGAATGGTATTTTGATGACGAATGCCGCGATTTACACTGGGAACAACACGCCTATAGAAAACCACGTTTTGCTGACATCAATAGTCAAGAAACCGCAACCGCTGATCCATCGCCTTTTTTTCTTCAACCGATAAATCCTAATGGCATGGGCGTATTGCTGATACATGGCTTACTCGCTAGTCCTGCCGAATTAAGAGCCTACGGTGACTATCTACAACAACAAGGTTATACCGTGCTAGGGATAAGATTAATGGGGCATGGATCATCCCCTTACGCCTTACAAGAACAAACTTATCAAGATTGGTATATGTCAGTATTGCGTGGCTTTGCTATGCTCAAAGCCTATACCCAACGTATTATTGTCACAGGATTTTCTACAGGTGGCGTATTAGCCCTTAAATTAGCCTCAGAAAATCATGCCGAAATTATTGGCGTAACCGCTTCAGCTATTCCCATTAAATTCAATAATCCAGCCTTTACCCTAGTATCCTTATTACACGGAACCAATAAACTAGTAGACTGGGTTTCAGCCTATGAAGGTGTTAAACCTTTTATTGAAAATGATCAAGAGCATCCATTGGTCAATTATCGCCATGTTCCCATTAAAGCTTTGTATGAATTAAGACAATTAATTCACGATATGGATGAGTTTTTACCCTTATGTACTTGCCCCATACTCATCATGTACGCAAAAGATGATCCTGTAGTTTCAGTGAAAAGTGCCTATAAAGTAATGGCTGCGATCACCGCCAACAACAAACAACTAAAGATTATTAACTCTAATCAACACGGTATCTTGACTGAAAATAGTGCGGGAACATGGGAGATGATTGATGAGTTTATGCAGCATAGTTTAAACCATAAATGACAGGAGATTATCCTTAGACTCCATCTGAAAGGTAAACCAAAAAATCACTGTCCAAGGTAAAAAAACAGAACTGTTTTCTCTCCCTGTGACTGGAGACTGGCATCCATGCTAGTATGACGGTACTAGCTGGACAATCTTGCTAATCAGGAAAACTTTTGTTTAGCTACTTACTCAAAAACAGCGTAAAAATAAGGAAGCCCCTTATGAGGCTTATTTGTTTTAGTCTATTCATCTCACATTCAGCTATTATCGGTATTCTTAAATCAAAACACTTTATCAGGATATAACAATGAAAAAAATACTGCTACTCACTTTACCTTTAATACTGACAGCTTGCACCGCTTATGATGTTAATCGTTACATTCCTTATGGTGCCAATGTCGGCACTCCTGCACCACGTCCTGTCTACATTAATCAGACTTATCAACAACCCTATCAGTCTCCTAATCAGCCTAATTATTCTGAACATAATAACCATAATGAACACCACGATAATGGTAAACACAAGGGGCAGAATAAACATAAAGATCATGATGATGACTAGCTTAGCAACCTGCGTTTGCCCTGCAAACCGCCTGTATGCACAGCGATAATGCGCTGATGCGGTTTAAAAGCTTGTTTTTTAATCAAGTCATAAAGACCATACAGCATTTTCCCTGTATACACAGGTTCTAATGGAATCTGTGTACGCGCTTCAAAATCGCCAATAAATGCCAGTAGTTCTGCATTGGTTTTGGCAAAACCACCAACATGATAATCCAAGTTTATGTGCCAATTATCCTTATAATTGGGCAGCAAGCTATTCACATCATCGGTTAAAAAGCCCGCATTTTTTAATGCGGCAAAGCCAATAACAGTGGTATCAGCAGTCACCGCATTAACTATGCCTGCCAAGGTTGTCCCTGTGCCACAGGGCACACAGAGGGTATCGTAAGCAATATCGATTTCATGCACTAATTCTGCCACGCCTTTTAATGCTAAAGCTTGCGCTCCACCTTCGGGTAGCCAATATTGTCGTGGTTTTAAGTCAGGTAAATCGCTCCATTGTTTATACTGTCTGAGCAATCGATAGTCAGAACGAGAGACGAACTTTAATTCCATGCCCCAGTGCTGCACGTCTTGCAACGTAGGTGTTAATGTTGCTGGCTGTTCGCCGCGAATTAGCCCAATGGTTTTTAAACCTAAGATTTTGCCGACATAAGCCAAGGCGTGTAAATGGTTGGAATAAGCTCCGCCCATACTAATAAGGGTATCCGAATCCAAACTTAGCGCGTGTTGCAAAATATATTTCAATTTGCGCCATTTATTACCAGAAATAATTGGATGCAATAAATCATCACGCTTAATCCATAATTCGACTTGATACCGCTCAAGCAGAGGATCATCAATTTTTGTCAGAATCGATGGTTTAAAGGTTTGTTCTAATGTAATAAGTTCTTTCAAATGAATTTACAGGAAATTTAACAGGGTCAGCGAATACTTACCAAAAAACAGCTTAACATAAAAAATAATCTAAGCCATAAATAGCCGTTATAATCACGCCTGCCTCACTATCAACTTTTTTAGCCAATTAAATGAAAGCAATTATACTCGCAGGCGGTTTAGGTACGCGTATCAGTGAAGAAACCTCAACGCGCCCAAAACCGATGGTAGAAATCGGTGGTAAGCCGATACTGTGGCATATTTTAAAAACTTATTCCGCACACGGTATCAACGATTTTATTATTTGCTGTGGTTACAAAGGTTATGTGATTAAAGAATATTTCGCCAACTATTTTCTGCATAGCTCCGATGTCACCTTTGATATGCAAAATAATCAAATGGAAGTGCATGAGCGTCATGCCGAACCGTGGCGAGTTACCTTGGTTGATACAGGGGATGACACACTGACAGGTGGACGCTTAAAACGCGTGGCGCATTATGTCGAGAATGAAGCCGCTTTTTGTTTTACTTACGGTGATGGCGTTGCTGATATTGATGTCTCCGCGCAACTGGCGTTTCATCAACGACACGGTAAGTTAGCCACCATTACCGCCGTACAACCCCCAGGTCGTTACGGCGCATTAAATCTGGATGGAGACACAGTGCGTGGTTTTATTGAAAAACCGCAAGGTGATGGTGGTTGGATTAACGGTGGTTTTTTTGTGTTATCGCCGCGCTGTATTGATTTGATTGTAGGCGATGAGAGTTCGTGGGAAGGCGAGCCATTAAGTCAGCTTGCCGAACAAGATGAATTACGCGCCTATTCACATCAAGGTTTTTGGCAACCGATGGATACCTTACGCGACAAAAATCATTTGGAAGCCTTATGGGATAGCGGTAAAGCACCGTGGAAAATATGGTAGATTTTTGGCAAAATAAACGTGTGTTCTTAACAGGACATACAGGCTTTAAAGGCAGTTGGTTAGCTTTATGGTTGCAATCTATGGGCGCGAAAGTAACAGGTTACGCGCTATCACCACCAACTGAACCCAATCTTTTTACCGTCGCTAATATTGAACAAGGTTTAATCAATCATATCATTGCCGATATTCGCAATGCGGAACAACTTAAAGCCGCCATGCAAGCCGCGCAACCTGACATTGTGCTGCATTTAGCCGCTCAAGCCTTAGTGCGTTATTCTTACGCTAACCCCATAGAAACCTATAGCGTGAACGTCATGGGGACAGTGTGTTTATTAGAAGCTGTCCGCGCCACACCCAGTGTTAAAGCGGTAGTGAATGTTACTACCGATAAATGTTATGAAAACCGTGAATGGCATTGGGGCTACCGTGAAAATGAAGCATTAGGCGGTTTTGATCCTTATTCCAGCAGTAAAGGTTGCGCTGAATTAGTGACTGCTGCTTATCGGCAATCATTTTTACAAGCAGCAGGTGTGTCATTAGCCAGTGCCAGAGCGGGCAATGTTATCGGCGGCGGCGATTGGGCAATGGATAGATTAATCCCCGATTTTTTACGCGCTATTGATGCGAACGAGTCATTAATTATTCGTTCACCCGAAGCCACGCGTCCTTGGCAACACGTTTTAGAACCTTTATCAGGTTATTTGCTGTTAGCTGAACGCTTATTTACTGACGGTGCTGCGTTTGCCGAAGCGTGGAATTTTGGTCCACTCGACCAAGATGCGCGTTCAGTACGTTGGATTATTGAACAGTTGGCAACACGTCGCCCTGATTTAAACTGGCAATGTGATTCATCCCCTCAAGCGCATGAAGCTCATTATTTAAAACTGGACAGCAGTAAAGCAGGGCAGAGATTACAGTGGCAACCGCGCTGGCGATTAGCGACCGCATTACAAAAAACTCTCGCATGGCATGAAGCATGGCGTGAGGGTCAAGATATGCAGGCGTTAACATTGGCGCAAATTCAAGATTATACTCATGGCACGATTTGATTTTATCCCCACGCCGTTACAAGGTTTGCTAATTGTGCAACGACTAGCCATCACTGATGAACGCGGTTTTTTGTCGCGTTTTTATTGTGCGGATGAATTTCTTGCAGTGGGTGTAAACAAACCTATTGCACAAATAAATCACACGTTAACTAGGCAACAAGGCGCGGTGCGTGGTTTACATTTTCAACACCCACCCTACTCAGAAACCAAATTAGTCAGTTGCCTACACGGTGAAATATGGGATGTTGCCGTTGATCTGCGCTATAATTCGCCGACTTTTTTACACTGGCATGGTGAAATACTCTCTGCGAACAATCGGAAAAGCTTGTTAATTCCCGAAGGTTACGCGCACGGTTTTCAAGCCTTAACGCCTGATTGCGAGTTAATTTATTTGCACACCGAAGCGTATCATCCCGAAGCAGAAGGCGGTTTACCAGTGACTGATCCACGTTTAAATATTACTTGGCAGTTGCCGATTAGCGAATTATCGCCGCGTGACGCTAACCATCCTCTTATTAGCTCAGATTTTCATGGAATTGTGTTATGAAATGCCGCCACTGTCACAGCGAACTCAATTTATCGTTTATTGATTTAGGGGCTGCCCCGCCGTCTAACGCTTATCTGACACTGTCCAGTTTATCCACCCACGAAAAACACTATCCATTGCGAGTGCTGGTATGTAATGAATGTTGGTTAGTGCAAACCGAAGATTATGCCAATGCTGATGAATTATTTTCAGCGGATTATGCGTATTTCAGTTCTTTTTCCAGCAGTTGGCTTGCTCATGCAGAACACTATGTTGACACTATGATAGCCCGATTTGCCTTAACAGCGAATGCACTGGTTATTGAAGTTGCCGCAAATGACGGTTATTTATTGCAATATGTTAAAGCACACAGTATCCCTTGTCTGGGCATTGAACCCACCACCAGCACTGCGAATGCCGCTAGAGCTAAAGGCATAGACATTGTCGAAGATTTTTTCGGCGTGGCATTAGCGCAATCCTTAGTTGCACAAGGCAAAGCCGCTGATTTAACTGCTGCGAATAATGTTTTAGCCCACGTTCCTGACATCAATGATTTTGTTGCAGGTTTTGCGATATTGTTGAAACCATCAGGTGTTGCTACCTTTGAGTTTCCGCATTTATTACGTTTAGTCACTGATAACCAATTTGACACCATTTATCACGAACATTATTCCTATCTATCACTGACCGCCGTACAACGTATTTTTGCGGATAACGGTTTACAAGTATTTGATGTTGAACAGATGACTACCCACGGCGGTAGTTTGCGCGTTTATGCACAACGCAGTGATGTCGGTGAACGCTCTGTTAGTCCGAATGTGGCACAATTATTAGCGATTGAAACGAAGGCAGGTATCTCCACGCCTGCGTTTTATAGCGGCTTTCAAGCTAAAGCCGATAAAGTAAAAGATGATTTCCTGCGCTTTTTGATTGATGCTAAACAAGCAGGTAAAACAGTAGCGGCTTACGGCGCGGCAGCAAAAGGCAACACGCTGTTAAATTATGCAGGTGTACGTCCTGATTTATTACCTTATGTCGTTGATCGTAATCCCGCTAAACAGCACAAATTTTTACCCGCCAGCCGCATTCCTATCGTTGATGAACAACAACTGCAACAAACTAAACCCGATTATGTGGTGATTTTACCGTGGAATTTACGCACTGAAATCATGGCGCAACTGGCTTATATTCGTGACTGGGGCGGGCAATTTGTCACTGCTGTGCCTTATTTGACGGTTGAATAAGTAATGAAAATCGCTGTTACAGGCGCGACGGGATTTATTGGTCGCCATGTTTTTGCCGCTTTACAAACTACCGATGTGGAAATTGTCGCTGTGGTGCGTGATACGCGATTAATGACTGCCAGTCCTTTAAAGGACTGGCAGTCATGTCATACTGTGCTTATGGATATTGCCAAGCCTAGTGAAAATGCATGGCAACAACTGGGTTATCCCGATGTCCTCATTCATTTAGCATGGGACGGTTTGCCTAACTACAAATCTTTGCATCATTTTGAAACCGAATTACCCAAACACTATGCCTTTCTCAAGCAATTGATTGCATCAGGTTTGCCCAAGCTTGTCGTTACTGGAACGTGTTTTGAATATGGAATGCAGTCAGGCGCGTTATCGACAAGCACACCCATACAGCCTGCGAATCCCTATGCTTATGCAAAAGCTGCTTTACATCAACAATTGCAGTTTTTACAAAATAGCCATAGCTTCACATTAACATGGGCGAGACTGTTTTATTTATACGGGGCAGGGCAAGCACCTACTTCACTGTACACGCAACTGCAACAAGCGATAGCTTGCGGCGATAAAGTGTTTAATATGTCAGGTGGTGAACAATTGCGTGATTATTTACCTGTAGAAATTGCCGCTCAGCAGTTAGTTCAACTGGCAATACAGCAAAATAATCACACCGTTAATATTTGCTCCGCTCAACCCATCTCTATCCGCCGTTTAGTTGAGCAATGGCTAAGCGAAAAAAACAGTAAGTTGCAGCTAAATCTCGGCTATTATCCCTACCCCGATTATGAACCGATGGCGTTTTGGGGTGATAAACCGATTTTAAATAGCTTACAGGAAACCTCATGAGTCAGCGTGAATTGTTCAATGTCCAAAACTTACCTGTTTTTCAAAACAAAATGTTTGCCGATAGCAAAACAGCACTCGCCTGTGCTAAAGGCAATATGCGCTTAGTACAGGACAATAATACGGGGTTAATCTTCAATGCCGCATTTGATTCTAGTTTGTTGGACTACGATGCTGATTATCAAAATGAACAAGCTTGTTCGGGCTTATTTCGCCAACATTTGAATGATGTTAAAACCATTATTCATCGCCATTTTTCTGATAAAAACTTACTTGAAGTGGGTTGTGGCAAGGGCTACTTTTTGGAATACCTACAGCAAGCAGGCTATCACATTACAGGTATAGACCCTGCGTACCAAGGCAGTAATCCAAATATTATTAAAACGTGTTTTACTGCTGATTCAGGCTTGGCGGCAGACGCGCTCATTTTGCGTCATGTACTAGAACATATCGAAAATCCTGTCGCATTTCTTAGTACATTAGCATACGCCAACGGTGGTAACGGGCAGATTTATATTGAAGTACCGTGTTTTGATTGGATAATCGAACACCGTGCGTGGTTTGATATTTTCTATGAACACGTCAATTATTTCCGTCTTGCCGATTTTCAACGGCTATTTGGTACAATTCACGAAGCAGGACATCTATTTGGTGGGCAGTATTTGTATGTGGTTGCTGATTTAGCCAGCTTGCAAACGCCTGTGTGTTGTTCTCAAGATCAAGTGCAATTTCCCAGTGATTTTTTAGCCGATATAGACCGTCTCGCCGCGCTTACTAAACTCAAGCACAATGCAATTTGGGGTGGCGCGTCCAAAGGCGTAATTTTCGCGCTCTATATGCAGCGAGCAGGTGTTAGCATTAACTGGGTTATCGACATTAACACCGCCAAACAAAACAAATTTATCGCAGGTAGCGGCTTAAAAGTGTCCGCTCCAGACGAAGCCCTTAGCCAACTACAACAGGGTGATAATATTTTTGTGATGAATTCTAATTATTTACCAGAAATTATCGCCGCCTCCCATAATCAATTTACTTATTTACAGGTAGACCATCGTGAGCTTTGAACAAGAAGTACAACAACGTATTACTGCCATCGGTGAAGATGAAGCCTTAAAAACTCGCGCTGCTGAGTTTATGCAAGCCTCCTTAGCCCCGAAATATTCCTATAATTTTTCGTGGTTAGGCAGACCCATTATTCAATATCCGCAAGACATGATCGCCATGCAGGAAATTATTTGGCAAGTACAGCCTGATTTAATTATTGAAACGGGTATTGCACACGGTGGCTCACTCATTTTTTCTGCCTCCATGCTAGAGCTGATTGCCAGTTGTACAGGTGAGGAAGGTGAAGTATTAGGGTTAGACATCGACATACGCCCACATAATCGTACCGCTATCGAAGCACATCCGTTGTTTAAACGCATCAGTATGATAGAAGGCTCTAGCATTGCACCTGACATCATTGCCCAAGTTCATGCTAAAGCCCAAGGTAAACGGCGCGTATTAGTGTGTTTGGATTCCAATCATACTCACGATCATGTACTGGCAGAATTACAGGCTTACGCGCCCTTAACTAGCGTGGGCAGTTATTGCGTAGTCATGGATACCGTGGTTGAAGATGTCGCCGATGAATTATCGAACGACCGTCCGTGGGGCAAAGGCAATAATCCTAAAACCGCCGTGTGGGAATACTTAAAAACTCATGATGAATTTGAAATCGATCAAAGTATTCAAAATAAATTATTAATAACTGTCGCCCCTGATGGTTATTTAAAACGTGTACGCTAAGCTTACATTAACACGTCACGCAAATTAATGGATTTTAGTAAGCTCCACGCATAGGTTAGCAACATAAAATTACATGAACCGATTAGAACAAAAACAGTGTACTGTAACGTTAAACGCATATTTACTTTATTGATAATGGTTTTCCTCTAAATCACTGTTACATTCTCAGTTCTGCGCTGACAAAAATCAAAGAATTTGGACTTTAAATGCCAAATTCCGAAATACATAATGGTTATCTTAGCAAGTAGTCTGAGGTATTAGACTATACCTAACAGGGCGAATAAAAAATTGGTGATTAAAAATTATGAATATTGTGTATTTAGAAAAAGATGAGCTACAGCCGAATGCCGTACAGGCAATGCAGTCAGTTGAAGTGGTGCTGGATATAGGTTGTGGTATTGTGCCGCAAAGCTATATCAGACCGCATACCCACATCTGTTGTGAACCTTATGGCGAATATGTTGATCATTTACAAAAAAAAATCGCTAAGCTAAAGGATAGAAATTGTTCTTACGTTGTTTTGAATATGGGCTGGCATGAGGCGGTTAATTTTTTTCCAGAAAAATCGGTTGATACTGTCTTTTTAGTGGATGTTATAGAACATCTGGAAAAAGAAGAAGGGCATAAGTTATTGGCTTTAACAGAAAAAATTGCACGAAAACAGGTTGTTGTTTTTACCCCGTTAGGCTTTATGCCTCAATATCATGAGGATGGTAAAGATGCATGGGGATTAAATGGTGCTGATTGGCAAGAACATAAATCGGGTTGGCTTCCTGAAGATTTTAGTGAGGATTGGCAGTTTTTTATCGCCAAAGAATTCCATTTGATAGATAACCTATTACGACCATTGGAAAAACCCTATGGGGCATTTTGGGCAATAAAAACTTATCCAAATACCGAAGAAGTAAAAATATTGACTCGTGAAAACGCCTTAAAAAATATAGAGGCTGAACTTCTTGCAAAGGAAGCAGAAATAAACTCGCTAATTTTTACAAGAATAGAACGAAAACTACGCCGTATTTTTAAAAAAATTTTATCGTTTCCACGTCGCTCTAGCGTTATCTGATACGGAACTGTCACAAGTACCATAATGATAAACTCATTCCTCAAATTACTTAATGTCATTAAAAAAAAACGTACTGGCTAATTATTTCGGGCAAGCTTGGACCGCGTTGATGGGATTAGTCTTTGTACCTTTTTATATTAAATATCTAGGGATGGAGGCTTATGGATTAATAGGCATATTTACTTTATTGCAAGCATGGCTTACTTTGCTTGATATGGGAATGACTCCAACTTTAAGCCGAGAAATGGCGCGTCACACAGCAGGAGCGCATAGCGCACAATCTATTCGTGATTTGCTACGCACAATGGAGTTTATCTGTTTTGGTATAGCTATTTTTCTTTGCATGGTGATTTGGCTATCTAGCGCGTGGCTATCTAGTCATTGGCTACAAACAGAAAAAATATCCACAGTAGCTTTAGCTCAAGCAGTGTCAGTAATGGGCTTAGTGATTGCATTACGTTTTATTGAAGGTCTTTATCGTGGCGCGATAGTCGGGCTACAGCAACAAGTTTGGTTAAATGTAGTAGGGGCAATATTGGCTAGTTTACGTTCAATCGGAGCTGTTGCCGTGTTAATTTGGATTGCACCAACCATTGAACTTTTCTTTCTTTGGCAAGGTATAGTGTCAGTCATCACGATTCTGGTTTTTATTGTGGCGACCTATCATCATTTACCCATCAGTAAACAACCTGCTCAATTTTCATTGTTACAACTAAAAACAATCGGGCGATTTGCGGGGGGAATGATGGTGATTACCTTGTTATCGCTATTATTGACGCAGGTTGACAAAATCATCCTTTCGCGTCTACTGAGTTTGGAATTGTTTGGTTATTACACATTAGCGGGCATGGTGGCAGCAACACTTAATCAGTTAATCACCCCGATTACTCAAGCCTACTATCCACGATTTACTGAATTACTCACCCAAGGCGATACTGAGGGCTTAATAAAAGTTTATCACCAAGGGGCAAGACTGGTTAGTGTGCTGATTATTCCCGCTACTATCATACTGGCTTTTCTTGGCAAAAAACTATTATTACTGTGGACTGGAAACGTGCTACTGACAGAGAATGCTGCACCATTATTAGCCTTACTGGCATTAGGTACAATGTTAAACGGTTTGATGCACATCCCTTTTTTACTAACCTTGACTTATGGTTGGACAAGGTTTTCTATCTATCTCAATATAATTGCAGTGGTATTGCTGGTGCCATCCATGATTTGGGCAACCCTGTGTTATGGGGCAATGGGCGCGGCTTGGATATGGGTAATACTGAATGGCGGTTATGTTTTGATAAGTGCGCATTTTCTTTATAGACGATTATTAACTACTGAGAAATGGCGATGGTATGGAAAAGATGTGTGCTTACCAATGCTAGGGGCAGCAATGGTGGCATGGATTTGTGCATGGCTACAGCCTGCGTTTGACACCAAGTTAATGTGGCTGACTTGGTTATTAGTAACTGGAATTTTTATGGTTGCTGGTGCGTGGATAGCATCATCAGAATTTTCACGGTTGCGTAAGTTTTATAGCAATTAATATGACAAAGAAACCAAAAATATCAATTGTAATTCCTGTTTATAACGGAGCGAATTATTTGCGTGAAGCTATCGATAGCGCGTTAGCTCAAACATATCAAAATAAAGAAATTATTGTAGTAAACGATGGCTCAAGTGATGGTGGTTTAACCGAACAAATAGCCTTATCTTATGGTGATAAACTACGTTACTTTACTAAAAACAATGGTGGTGTAGCCTCAGCTTTAAATAAGGCGATTAAGGAGATGACGGGGGAGTATTTTTCGTGGTTAAGCCACGATGATTTATATTTCCCTGATAAACTCTCCGTTCAAATTGAAGCATTATTGGAAAAAAATAATCAAAAAACTGTTATTTACAGTGATTTTGTTTTATTTCAGGATAATGAAAAAAATTACCGTGAGATTAGATTACCGCATATACCTTCTGAACAGTTTCGATATTTTTTAACAGTAAAAAATGCAGTGCATGGCTGTACTTTATTAATACCTAAAACAGCATTGACTGAATATGGTGGGTTTAATGAAGCATTGCGTTATGGTCAAGATTATGATTTATGGTTTCGCATGGCTCAGCAATATCAATTTATACATTTGCCTAAATGCCTAGTAAAAGGTCGGCAACATATAGGTCAAGATAGTATCAAAATGAAAGATGCTGCTGTGATCGAATATAATTACTTAATTATCGAATTTATTAACAAATTAACAACAGCAGAATTGTTGGTATCGAATGTATCGCTCAGTTCTGCTTATATTGCAATCGCTACATCACAACAACAACGCGGTTTTAATAAAGCAGCCACTTATGCCCAAAGCTTGGCATTAAAAAATATATTCCAAGCTTCCCCGTTACAATCTGTTGAGGTGATTGTTTTTTTGCTAAAAATAAACACGATTGACTATTTAATGTTTAAATTTTACCCTGTACTTCTTCGTTTGCGAGATTGGTATAGAAAAATAAGCAAATAGAAAAATAGAAAGTACAGTAGATTCTCAAGTTATTTCAACAAGTCATTTCAATCAAGATAATATGCGTACATTATTAAGAAAAATTTTCTCTACTAAACAGACGACAGACCTTAGAGAAAAATTTAGTACAATTTATTTCAATAATACTTTTGGTGGTAATAAATCGCGTTCAGGCGCTGGGTCGGATTTATTACAAACAGCTATAATCCGAATAGAATTGCCTAAGTTGATAAAAGACTTGAATATAAAGTCTTTTATAGATGCGCCTTGTGGTGATTGGTTTTGGATGAAAGAAACTTCTCTTGAGGTTGATACTTATATTGGTATTGATATTGTTGAAAAGTTGATTACTAATAATAATCAGCAATTTGGCTCTCCCTCTCAAAAATTTCTTTGCTTAAATATTGTCGAAGATAAACTGCCTAAAGCAGACTTAATATTTTGCCGTGATTGTTTAGTGCATTTAACTTATGATAATATTTATAAAGTTATTGCTAATTTTAAACGTAGCCAATCAGGTTATTTGCTGACAACGACATTTATTGATAGAGATAAAAATGTTGATTTGATTGGCAAGGATATATGGCGTACATTAAATTTGCAGCTTGCACCGTTTAATTTCCCAGCTCCTTTACTACTAATCAATGAAAACTGTACTGAAATCGGTGGTCGTTATGCGGATAAGTGCTTAGGACTTTGGCGATTAGATGATCTTCTGGTTGATAAATCATGATAGCAGTTTTAAGCACTGTGTCGTTTTTACTAAAAACTATCAACGTAAGTCATTGTTAAATAATAAAACCATTATTTTTGTGGCAATGCCTGACAGCATTCATACCGCACGGTGGCTAGAGCAATTAAACGAACAGGGTTGGGATATTCATTTATTTCCCAGTACACTGATAGCGGCATTGCATCCGCGAATTCGTCAGGTAACAGTTCATCACATTTTTCATAAAAAGCGAATTTTAGATACAGATAGCCCAAAACATTCTGTTATCAAACTGTTTGAACGCACATTTTATGCTGTTTTGCGACGCGGTTTTGCTAAACTATCGTTATATTGGCGTACCAAACAGTTGGCGAAGCTTATAGCGTGTGTGCAACCTGATATAGTGCATTCTTTAGAGATTCAAAACGCAGGTTATTTGACTTTGGCAGCAAAGACACAGTTAAAAAATCAGTTTCCAACGTGGATAGTGACTAACTGGGGTAGTGATATTTATCTGTTCGGTAAAATTCCGCAACATCAGAACAAAATAAAGCAGGTATTAGCACAATGCGATTATTATGCTTGCGAATGTGAGCGGGATGTAACGCTGGCAAGAGACTATGGTTTTAATAAAACTGTTTTACCTGTGTTTCCCAATACTGGAGGCTTTGATTTGTCTAGCTTGGCAAATATTCGTGGTCAATTGCTGACCGCAAAGCGAAAAATCATCATGCTTAAAGGTTATCAACATTTTGCAGGACGGGCTTTAATTGGTTTACAAGCCTTAGCCGCCTGTGCTGATGTGTTACAAGGCTATACCGTTGTTATTTATTCCGCCAGTAAGCAGGTGATTAAAGAAGCGAAATTATTAACTGAACAAACTGCTATTGCCGTTAAAATTGTGCCTCATGCTACATCACACGATGATATTTTGGCTTTTCATGCGCAGGCGAGAATATCGATAGGCTTAAGCATTAGTGACGCTATCAGTACGTCTTTATTGGAAGCAATGGTAATGGGTTCATTTCCCATTCAAAGTTGTACTGCCTGCGCTGATGAATGGATAGAACATGGTGTGAGTGGCGCGATAGTTCCAGCCGAACAGCCTGAGATTATTGCTATGTGGATACGCAAAACCTTATCCGATGATGAGTTAGTCAATCGTGCCGCACAAATCAATTGGCAAACAGCTTTAGCCAGACTGGATGGCGAGGCATTAAAGCAACAGGCAATTGCAATTTATAACACAGTGGAGTTATCGTGAGAGTATTGGTTTTAGGGGCTGGCGGAATGCTGGGTAATGCGGTGTTTCGTTATTTTGCCAAACGCCCAGAGTTTGAAACATTTGGCTCGTTACGTTCTGCTAACGGTCTGGCTTTTTTTCACCCGTCATTACATAGTCAGTTGATCACTTCGGTTGATGTGGAAAATTTTGATAGTTTGTCTTTGGCATTTGCGCAAATTAAACCAGCAGCGGTGATTAACTGTATTGGTTTGGTCAAGCAATTGGCGATAGCCAATGATCCTTTGTACGCGCTACCGATTAATGCAATGTTACCGCACCGTTTGGCTCGCTTATGCGATATGGTCGGCGCGAGATTTGTTCATATCAGCACCGATTGTGTGTTTTCTGGGACTCGTGGCAATTATGATGAAAACGATATTGCTGATGCGCATGATCTTTATGGACGCTCTAAATGTATGGGTGAGGTGAAAAGCTACGCTCATGCCGTAACCTTGCGCACCTCGATTATTGGACATGAGCTTAATAGTCAGCACGGTTTGGTGAACTGGTTTTTAGCGCAACAAGGCACGGTAAAAGGATTTAGCAAGGCGATTTTTTCGGGTGTGCCTACCGTTGAACTGGCGAGAATTATTGCCGATTTTGTGTTGCCGAATGCTGCGTTGCAGGGTTTGTATCAGGTGGCATCCGAGCCGATTAATAAATATGACTTGTTAAATTTATTGGCTGCTACTTATCAAAAGTCGATAAATATTATTGCCGATGATCTGTTAGTCATTGATCGCTCTTTAAACGGGTCAAAATTTTTTGGGGCAACAGGTTATGTCAGTCCGCAATGGTCGGAATTGATTGCTACAATGCGCGAGTTTGGTTAATGAAGAATAAATCTGCAATTTTTAAAGATAAAACCCTGTTAATTACGGGTGGCACAGGGTCTTTTGGCAATGCGGTATTAAGACATTTTTTAAATTCAGAGTTGCGTGAAATTCGTATTTTCAGCCGCGATGAAAAAAAACAGGAAGATATGCGCATTGCATTAGGCAATGAGCGGGTCAAGTTTTATATTGGCGATGTGCGTGATTACGACAGTATTTACGATGCCTTGAGCGGCGTTGATTATGTGTTTCATGCCGCCGCATTAAAGCAAGTGCCTTCCTGTGAGTTTTATCCACTGGAAGCTGTGCGTACTAATGTCTTGGGTGCTGATAATGTATTACGCGCCGCGATTGAACGCGAAGTAAAGCGGGTGGTGGTATTAAGCACCGATAAAGCCGTGTATCCCATTAATGCAATGGGTATGTCTAAAGCCTTGATGGAAAAAGTGACTATTGCCAAATCGCGAGGTTGTGATCCTGACAAAACCATTTTGTGTGCCACGCGCTATGGCAATGTGATGGCATCACGCGGTTCAGTGATTCCGTTATTCATAGCTCAACTACAGGCGGGCAAGGCGTTGACCGTCACTGATCCGAATATGACGCGGTTTTTAATGTCGCTGGAAGATTCGGTGGGGCTGGTGTTATATGCGTTTGAAAATGCCAAACCAGGTGATATTTTTGTGCAAAAATCGCCTGCGTCTACTATTGAAGTATTGGCACAGGCGTTGAAAGAATTATTAAAACGCGATAATGCCATTAATATTATTGGCACACGGCATGGTGAAAAATTGTATGAATCCTTGATTTCACGCGAAGAAATGGTCAGAGCGGTGGAGCTTGAGCATTATTATCGAATTCCTGCCGATAGCCGTGATCTTAACTACGATAAATATTTTAGTGAAGGACAAACGGAACTTGAATCCATACAGGATTACACCTCACATAATACCCATAGATTAGACATTGAAGAGACCAAACAGGTGTTATTGAAATTGGACATGATACAAGAGGCGATTGCGCGTGCTTAAAGTAATGACTATTGTGGGTACGCGCCCTGAACTGATTCGCTTATCGCGTATTATCGCCAAACTGGATGAACATTGCGATCATACTTTGGTGCATACTGGGCAGAATTTCGATTATGAATTAAATGCGATTTTTTTTGAGGAGCTGGCGATTCGTAAACCCGATGTTTTTCTTCATGCGGCGGGTGAATCGCCAATAGCAACCATTGCTCAGGTGATGGTAAGCGCGGATAAGGTAATGGAAGAAGTTCAAGCCGATGCCTTGTTATTGCTGGGTGATACCAATTCGGCATTAGCGGCATTGCCCGCCAAACGCCGCAAAATTCCAATTTTTCACATGGAAGCGGGTAATCGCTGTTTTGACCAGCGCGTCCCCGAAGAAATTAACCGAAAAATAGTTGACCATCTTGCCGATATTCATTTGCCCTATAGCAGTATTGCCAGAGAGTATTTGCTATCCGAAGGCATTGCACCCGATCAGGTGATTAAAACAGGCAGTCCCATGCGTGAAGTGTTGGATTTTTACGCGCCTCAAATTGAGCGTTCTGATATTTTGCAACGATTGGGATTGCAAGCGCAGCAGTATTTTCTGGTTAGTGTGCATCGAGAAGAAAATGTCGATGCACCTGAAAATTTACAAAAAATATTCTCCATACTGCACGCTCTGGTTGAAAACTATCAATTGTCCGTCATTGTTTCTACCCATCCACGCACCCGTAAACGCATTGAAAGCGCGGGATTGCAGGCACATCCCAGCATTATTTTTAGCAAGCCGTTTGGTTTTATTGATTATGTCAAACTCCAAACCGAAGCCAAAGTAGTGTTATCTGACAGCGGCACGATTACCGAAGAATCTTCCATTCTCAATTTCCCAGCACTTAATTTACGCGAAGCCAATGAACGCCCCGAAGGATTTGAACAGGGCGCGGTGATGATGGTGGGGCTTAATTGTCAACGGGTACTATCTGCCATCAAGCTGTTAGCTAGTCAGACACGCGGTGCAGAACGGACGATTCAACTTGTCGATGATTACGCAATCAATAATGTCTCGGACAAAATCGTCCGCATTATTTTTAGCTATACCGATTATATTAACCAAAAAATATGGAAGAAACCACCGCAATGATGGCTTTTATTAACGACAAACAGCCGCTGATTTCCATCATAACGCCTGTGTATAACGGCGCGGATTATCTGGATGAACTTATCCAGAGCGTATTAGAACAGGATTATCCACATATAGAACATATCATTATTGATGATGGCTCTAATGATAACGGCGCGACTGTTGCTATTCTAAAAAAATACCCGTACCTACGCTGGTGGAGTCGAGAAAATAAAGGGCAATATGCCACACTCAATGAAGGACTGGCAGCCGCGCAAGGCAGCATTGTCACCATTATATGTGCCGATGATAAGTATGCAAGCCCGACTGCGTTGAGTTCTGTCATTAATTTTTGGCAGGCATACCCTGATTGTGGGTGTGTGTATGGCAACACCTTACGCATGAACGAAAACAGCGAACTGATTGCCATAGACCCAACCATAAAAAAACCGCCTTATCCTGTCTGGATGATTCGTTACTGGTTGCTGATTCAACATTGTTCATTATTTATCGATAAATCATTAATCACCGATGATATGCTGTTTGATTTATCGTTTCGCTATTCGGGTGACTGGGACTGGATTATTCGTTTGATGCAAGCGACAAAATTCGCTTATTTTAATCAGCCCTTGTCGGTGTATCGAGAACACGCGGTGCAAACCACTCAACAGGTGGGGCGAAAAAAATTGTTTCTTGAAAATCGCCGCATATTGCAACGATATAAGGTCAATTATTTGCTTTATTGGTTACTTATTTGTCAACATCGGATTTTAAAAGCTTTATGGATTTTGCGTACTCAGGGGCTTGCTAAGCTTTATAGTGCGGCAAAAGCTTGGATTAGCCGATAGTATTTTTTTAATTGGCACTTTTTTTGCTTAAACAAAATTAATAAAATGTGTTAAATCACTGTTGCACACCTTCTAAAAATTGATCTCTCATGTTATTGAATGCGAAAAATATTAATCCAACCTTGACTAAGGTAGCCCCCGTTAGTGTGGTAATTCCATGCTTTCGCTGCGCATCGACCATAAACAGGGCGATTGCTTCTATTGCAATGCAAACAAAAAAGCCTGCTGAAGTTATTTTAGTGGACGACGGTAGTGATGATGATACCTTAGTTGTGTTGCAAGCTTTAGCCAAACAATACACTAACTGGATAAAAATTATTACCTTATCTGAAAACCAAGGTTCAGCTAATGCGCGTAATATAGGTTGGGCAGCAGCAACACAGCCTTATATTGCTTTTTTAGATGCGGATGATGCGTGGCAATCTCAAAAAATTGAAATTCAAACCGCTTATATGAATACGCACCCATATGTTGTTTTATGCGGTCATCAGCATAATATTATTGAACACAGTACCGCGTTGCCTGATTGGCAAGTACAATCATGGGCGGAACAGCATATCCCTCAATGGTCATGGCTGTTGTCTAATAAATTTGTGACCCCTTCGGTTATGGTACGCCGTGATGCTTGTCCGCGTTTTGCGCAGAATCAGCGATATATGGAAGATTATGGATTATGGTTGGAGTTTGTTTGTGAAGGCAAGGTAGTAACGAAGCTATCGGCTAAATTAGCAGCGATTTATAAACCCCCTTTTGGTACAAGCGGCTTAAGTGCGCAACTCTGGTCAATGGAACTAGGCGAACTGGAAGATTATCACCGTCTTTATGACAAGCATTATATTAATTTGGCGCAATATTTAGGCTTAAGTGTATATTCTTTACTAAAGTTTATCCGCCGCTTAGTGATTTATTGTGGTTGGTTGCGATGGAAAAACTAGCAACGCCCGCGCCTAAAATTTCTATTTCCGTAGTCAGTCATGGACAAATTAATTTAGTGACAAATTTATTGCACGATTTGACCCAATATTGTCAGTTTTTGACATTTGAGTTGATTTTGACGCTTAATTTGGATGAGACGTTACCTTTCACGCTGGATGATTTTAATTTCCCCATAAAAATTATTCGTAACTCAATGCCGCTAGGTTTTGCGGCTAATCACAATCAAGCATTTATTCAGGCAACAGGCGCGTTTTTTTGTGTACTAAATCCCGATATTCGCTTACAGAATAATCCTTTTCCACTGTTGCTCGATTGTTTGCATGATACAACTATCGGTGTGGTCGCACCGCTGATTTTAAATGAATGCGGCGTGATAGAAGACAGTGCGCGTCGCTTTCCAACCCCGCTGCTCATTATTTATAAAGCCTTAGGCCGCTATAAAAACAACGATTATAAAATCGATGATAAACTACTACTTCCTGATTGGGTGGGCGGTATGTTTATGTTATTTTCACAAGAGATATTTGCCATAATTAATGGCTTTGATGATCGCTACTTTTTATATTACGAAGATGTAGACTTATGCGCTCGCCTAACATTGCGCGGCTATAAGGTTTGTTTGTCACCCAAAAGTAAGGTGATACACCACGCACAACGCAGCAGTCATCATAATTCGATCTATCTTCGTTGGCATTTTGCTAGCATGACGCGATTTTTTTTGTCACAGCCTTTTAGAACTATCATGAGTAATAGACTGGTTAAGCGTGTACAAAACTGTCAGGTTTTCAAAGTCTGATGGGTTTAAAACTATCAAGAGGGGGGGGGGGCGCAATATCCATGAAATCTGAAGTAATTGGATCTAATCACGTTACTGTACTAATTTCTACTTACAATAGTGATAGATTTTTACAACAACTTGATAGTTTGTATGGGCGTTGGTGCATGAATAAAGTCATTTGCAATCAATGTGTTACGCCGTTTATTTATGATGTTTTTAGTAAAAAACGGCTGTTTTTCATCAAAAACCATCAATCCAATAAATATAACCCTTTGATTTATTTGTATTTTATTCATGCACCAACGCCGTTTGTATGCACAACATATCTTTTTTAAAACTAAACTAAGGATGCGTTAAATAATGCTAAATAAAGATTATTACAATAATGTCTCTGTAGTATTGGTTACTTATAATCCTAACAAAGATTCACTTCAAGTGGTAATTCAAGCGATTTCAGATCAGGTATCTAATATTTTTATTGTAGATAATGGCTCATCAAATTTTTCATCTGACTGGTTTGATAAATTTAAAAGTTGTCAAATGAGTGAAAAACTGCATGTACTACCACAAGAAGAAAACTTAGGTATTGCAGCCGCTCAAAATATTGGTATCAAACAGGCGATGAAGTTGGACGCTGATTTTGTTTTGCTGTTAGATCAAGACAGTATTCCAGATTTTAATATGGTCAAAGAGTTGATTTCAGTTATGGATGAAAAAAGTAGCGAAGGATATAAAATTGCTGCCGTGGGTGCTCACTATGTTGATGAGCGAAATACGGATCGGTCGTCGTTTTCAAGATTATCAGGAATGTGTTTAGTCAAAGAAAATCCTGTCTCTAACAGAGTAGTTCTTACTGACTTTGTTATTTCATCAGGATCGCTGATATCCTTAAAAACTTTGCATAGTGTAGGCTATATGAATGAGGCATTATTTATTGATCAAGTCGATATTGAATGGGGGTTACGCGCAAAATCACTTGGTTATCAGTCGTTTGGTTCTTGCAATGCTGTTATGGCTCATTCTCTGGGAGAAGAACCACTTGTTTTTCTGGGTCGGAAATTTTTAAATCACAATCCGTTACGACACTATTATATTTTTCGTAATGCAGTTTGGTTGATTTCTAAGAAATATGTTTCGATTGGTTGGAAAGTACGTTTTGCGATAGTAATTCTGATTAGGTACTTTTTATATCCCTTGTGGGTAACACCCCGTTTTACATATCTTAAAATGATGACTCTTGGAATATGGCACGGACTTATTGGCAGAATGGGTAAACTATAAATTCTTATTTATATCCGACCGAGACCTAATGATTTATAGTAACTACTCAGCACTCTACCTGAGAGAACTTTACTATTTGGAAAAATAGTTTTACCAAACTTGGGCAGGCGAGATGAGCCGCTTATCAAACTGCTTTGACAGAAAAGCCTTTTACATACGGTACTCAGCAGCGTCATTTTAATAATACTCGCAGGTGCTGTTTTTCTGCCGATAAACTGTATGCTGAGTTAAAATGTTTTTATCTTAAATTAGTTTCAGGTCTTTAAGCGTTGATATTCCCCAATAAGACAAAAGTATTAATCACAGGCGCGAATGGCTTTGTGGGACGCGCATTGTGCGCTAGAGCCACTAGTTGTGACTTAGTTATTAAAGGTGCGATGCGTGCTGCGCAAACCCTACCTGCTGATGTGGAATCGGTATTAATTGCTACGATAGATGGCAATACCGATTGGCATGATGCGTTGCAAGGTATTAATGTTATCGTGCATCTGGCAGCGAGGGTTCATATTATGCACGACCACGCTAATGATCCTCTACAAGAATTTCGTAAAGTCAATGTCGATGGCACAGTGAATCTTGCCAAACAAGCTGCCTTAGCAGGCGTAAAACGCTTCGTTTTTATCAGTTCTATTAAAGTGAATGGCGAAAGCACCCCATTAGGACAGCCGTTTCAGGCTGATGATTTACCACTGCCTGTGGATGCTTATGGACTTTCTAAGCATGAAGCCGAAAATGCACTGAAGCAGTTAGCCAGTGAAACAGGCATGGAAGTGGTCATTATTCGCCCACCGCTAGTTTATGGCGTGGGTGTTAAAGCCAACTTTTACAGTATGATGCGTTGGTTAGACAAGGGTATTCCTTTGCCGCTGGGTGCTATTCATAACCAACGCAGTTTGGTTGCATTAGATAACTTGGTGGATTTAATTATTACCTGCATTGACCACCCTGCGGCTGCCAATCAAATTTTTTTGGTCAGCGATGGTGAGGATTTATCAACCAGCGAGTTGTTGCGCCACACAGCAATCGCATTAGACAAATCAGCAAAACTATTGCCAATACCCGTATGGCTATTACAAACGGGTGCAAATCTATTGGGTAAGCAGGCAGTTGTACAAAGACTTTGTAGCTCGTTACAACTTGATATTACTAAAACGCGGCAACTATTGAATTGGACTCCTCTCGTGAGTGTCGATGATGCGTTACACAAAACCGCTCAATACTACAGGTCATCGTTATAGTGCCAATTTTTATTTGGATTATTCTTTTTGCCTTGTTTGCTTCGTTAGCATTAACAGGTTTGTTACGTCGCTATGCTTTAGCCGCCAGTTTGCTCGATATTCCCAATGAACGAAGCTCTCACAGTTTGCCAACGCCTCGCGGTGGTGGTGTCGCCATTGTCATTATTTTTCTGCTGGGGATAGTGCTACTTTTCAAGCTTGGACTATTAGCGACTGCGACACTATGGGCGTTTTTAGGTGCAGGTGCGTGGGTGGCTGTGGTGGGTTTTATAGACGATCATCAACATATTCCAGCACGTTGGCGATTATTGGCACACTTTATTGCGGCGGCATGGGGGCTTTTTTGGATAGGGGTAGCACCGTTATCGTTGTCAAACACAGCGACTATTGAATTAGGCTGGATAGGAGCTATTTTAGGGGCGTTTTATTTAGTCTGGCTGTTAAATCTTTATAATTTTATGGATGGTATTGACGGACTGGCGAGTATTGAAGCGATAACGGTTTGTGTCGGTGGCGTGTTGTTGACTGTGTTAGGTGCGGGCGTAAGTAATCAAATTTATGTATTGCTGTTACTAATCGCAGCAGTCAGTGGTTTTTTAATATGGAATTACCCGCCTGCAAAAATTTTCATGGGGGATGCGGGCAGTGGTTTTTTAGGCTTAATATTGGGGCTTTTTTCCCTGCAAGCAGCATGGCAAGCACCACAATTTTTTTGGAGTTGGTTGATTTTGCTAGGCGTATTTATTGTGGATGCCACTTGGACGCTAGTACAACGGTTTTTGCGTGGGGAAAAAGTTTACGAGGCTCATCGCAGTCATGCCTATCAATTTGCTTCACGGCATTATTCATCACATACAACCGTCTCCTTAGCGGTTGCCGCGATTAATATTGGCTGGTTATTACCAATGGCGTTATGGGTAGGGTTGGGGAGTTTAAACGGATTGCTGGGGCTAGTTATTGCGTATTTACCGCTATTATTTTTAGCCGTTCACTTTAAAGCAGGGTTGGCTGAATGATTTCTTTACCACTACGCACTTGGTTTATAGGGCTTTCTCGACGCACCAAAGCCGCTATTCTTATTAGTGCTGATGTATTTTTTACCCTATTCGCGCTGTGGGCGGCTTTTTCTTTGCGTTGGGGTGTATGGTATATTCCAAAGGGGAATGAATGGTATTTATTTGCTACCGCGCCTGTAGTTGCTGTACCTATTTTTATACGCTTAGGTCTTTATCGTGCCATTATTCGTTATATCGAAATCAGGGCATTGTGGACAATTATTCAAGCAACCACTTTTTACTCACTGATTTTTGCTTTTATTCTTTATGAATCAGGCATTCAAGGTATTCCTCGAACCGTCTCGCCGCTCAATTGGTTGCTGATTATGTTATTGGTGAGTAGTAGCCGTTTTTTTGTCCGCTGGTGGCTTGCCGATGTGTATTTTAGACTGAGTGATGACAGTTATGACAACATAAATCACAACAAAAAAAATGTTGTGATTTATGGAGCTGGCAGTGCAGGCGTGCAACTGGCATCAGCATTAGTGCATGGTGGTGAATTTAAAACTGTGGCTTTTATTGATGATAATCCCCTATTACACAAGCAAAAAATCAACGGCATTAGAATTTATCCGCTCGATTCGTTAAGCTATTTAATGGAAAGATATAAGGTGGCTAATGTACTGTTAGCCATGCCTTCTGCGAGCCGAACGCGTATTGGTGAAATTATTGGTTTGTTAGAGCCTTATGCGGTGCATGTACTGTCTATGCCTAGCTTATCGGATATTGCCCAAGGTAGAGTGACTTTTGATGCCCTGCAAGAGGTTGATATTGCCGACTTGCTAGGTCGTGATTCAGTTGCCCCTGTGATTTCATTATTGCAAGCAAATGTCACCGATAAAGTGGTGATGGTTACGGGGGCGGGTGGTTCTATCGGTTCTGAACTGTGTCGGCAAATTATGCAATTACAACCACGCACACTGGTATTGTTTGAATTAAATGAATTTGCACTTTATGAAATAGAAAAAGAGTTGACTCAACAGCTTAGTAAAATAGAATCAACTGAGACGATAGCGATATTACCCGTGTTAGGTTCGGTCACAAATTCAAAGCGCGTAGAAAAGGTTTGTAAAACTTTTCAAGTACAAACCATTTATCATGCGGCAGCCTACAAACACGTCCCGATGGTGGAAAAAAATCCTGCCGAAGCTGTGTGGAATAATATTCTTGGCACCTTGCGCACGGCACAATCAGCAATCAATGCAGGAGTTGAAACTTTTGTTCTCATTTCCACAGATAAAGCCGTTAGACCCACCAATACAATGGGAGCGACTAAACGCTTTGCAGAATTAATTTTACAAGCACTGAGTGTGAACGCCAACGACAAACAGCAAACTCGTTTCACGATGGTGCGATTTGGTAATGTATTGGGGTCTTCTGGCTCTGTCGTGCCGTTGTTTCGAGAGCAAATCGCCAGAGGTGGCCCTGTCACTGTTACTGATAAACGTATTATTCGCTATTTCATGACCATACCCGAAGCTTCTCAACTTGTGATCCAAGCAGGAGCAATGGGGCAGGGTGGTGATGTTTTTGTACTGGATATGGGCGACCCTATACGCATCATTGATTTAGCTAGGCGGATGATTCATTTAAGTGGCTTACAAATAAAAGATGATAGTCATCTGGACGGCGACATAGAAATTCAGTTTACAGGACTACGCGCAGGTGAAAAATTGTATGAAGAATTGCTGATAGGCGACAATGTTTCTAAAACCAGTCACCCTAGAATTATGCGAGCAGAAGAATCGATGATTGTTTGGGCTGAACTGGAAAAAATGCTAACTGATTTAGAGCAAGCGGCTCAAAATGATGATTTTGAGCAGATTAGAGTAATTTTACAGCAAGCCGTATCAGGTTTTGTACCGCAATGCGAAATTGGTGATTTACTCTGGCAACAACGAACAGCTATTCATTAGGCAAAAAAAACCTCCTGATACGTCACCGCAGCAGGAGGCAAAAATCAAGCATATCTAATGAGGAGATTTTGCTTGTAGTCATAACACTAGGAGGACGTAAATCGGTAGAGCTTAGCTCTTACGCTTTGCTCTCATCACAATGTTGCTATAAATAGCAGCACTGGCAAATAATACGGTTGAAATGACGAACTGACCAGAAATGAAACTCCATATTCCGATGATAAACATCAGTCCGATAAAAATATCTTTATTTAAGTCGTTCATATTGTCACCCAAAGGTTGTTTTATCAGTAAGTATGTGCTTACTATACAGAGATATTTTTTGGATACAATATGCGAAATAATTAATGAATTGTTTCATTATAGGAAACAGTAGTCAAAGTAATGGCAGTAATTCATTAATTGGGAGCAACTAAAGTGCATGACACGCTGACTGTAGCCTAAGCAAAGCATTGTGTTACAAAGCCAAAAATATGTTTTTTGACTTCTCTGTCTCTTAATTATTTGAGTTTTTTACCACTACCAAGTATTTTCAATCAGTATGGGCTATTAAAAATGGATAAACTAACGGGTATGTCGGTTTTTGTTCGAGTTGCTAAAGCAGGGAGTTTTGCTGCTGGTGCAAGTGAGATGGGTATTTCGCGTGCAATGGCAACCAAACATATTATGCAGCTAGAAGGTAGCTTGGGTACGCGCTTGTTTAATCGAACGACTCGCAGTTTAAATTTAACAGATGTAGGCGCGTCCTATCTTGAGCGTTGCCAGCAAGTGTTGTTGGATATTGACGAAATGGAAGCCGCCGTCACTCATTTACAAACCGAGCCTCGCGGGGTATTAAAAATCAGTGCACCCCCTGTCATTGGGGCTACTCATATAACGCGTGCAGTAGCAGAATTTTTAAAAATACACCCTGACTTAAAAGTCGATATGATTTTACAGAGTAGTCCAATTGATTTAATTGATGAAGGTATTGATATAGCGATTTACTTAGGAGATTTAGATGATACCAGTATGGTGGCTCGAAAACTCGCTAGCTCATCAATGGTGGTATGCGGATCACCTGATTACTTAGCACGTCATGGCATTCCCTACACGCCAGAAGATTTATACAATCACAGTTGCTTAATCAATTGGGCGAGTTCACCGCGTAGCAAATGGAAATTTAAAGGTAAATCAGGCTACACCACCATCAATGTGTCAGGGCGTATGCAGTCCAATGTCGCCGATGCTAATCGAATTGCCGCTGTCAACGGTTTAGGGTTAGTTATGTTAGCCACTTATGTTGTTGGTCGGGATATTGAAAAAGGCAAACTGATTCCCGTATTAGAAAATTACACCTTACCACCGTTAGATATTCATGCAGTGTATCCACATCGAAAATATTTATCCGCTAAAGTCAGACGATTTTTAGATTTTTTACAGATATGGCTGCAACCGCGCGTTAATATGCCGAGACCAGAGTAATCCTTGCGGTTATTTAGGTGCTTTTAAACTCGCTGTGGCTTGATGCAACCAAAAGTCCTGTAAGCCACCGTCTCTACCATACAGCCCCACCATAAATTGCGATAAAAATTGTAGAATTTGATATGCGTCAATATGATTAGATGTGTCCAAATAATTGATTAATGGTTCTAATTTGTGCCACACATCGGGTGGTATTGCGTGTCGATTGGCAGCTATCAACTTTTTGGATATATCAAAACGACAGCCCCACCAATGACTAATAAAGGCTTGCTGTACTTTGCGTCCAGCTAACTCATCTAATTTGAATTGGCACAGTACACCTTCTATTCCTTCCCATAACGGTTCTGCATAATACATACGACCATCAAACCCCGCACTAAGATAAAAACCCTCAAATGAATTGTACATACTCTGTTGATCTGCCCAATTGCTGCGATCGTAAACCATCCACGCGCTCTTCAAACACATAATATTGCCAACATCGGCAATGAAAAACCGCAAGAATTGATCATGGTGTGCTAGTTTTACAGGGTGTTGTTTAACAAAACGAAAATAACGTTGCCAAATTGTTTGGCTATAACAACCATAGAAACTAACCGCTGCATCACACGTTGCCCATGCGATTAAAATATCTGTTGGATTTTGACTGGTTAAATCAGGCGTACTCGCCACTGAGGTGTTTTCTTGAGTATGATGTACAACGGGTGCAGAAAAGCCTTCATAGCCTGTAGAATGTTTAATAGCATGAGCCAATGCTTGCACACCCGTAGAAATAAACATATCGTCATCACTGACAAACATCACATATTTGCCAGTAGTCGCGGTAAAGCCTGCAAAAAAATTGTCTGAGGCCTTACAATCTATTTCTGTCTCAGCAAAGACAATCTCATTCGAAAATTCGCTATGTAATTGTTGAGACTTTTTTAAGCAACCTGAATTATCTGCCAGAACTACCTCAAAACCGTGCTGTAAAAATAAATCTATCGTCGAAATCAGACGGCGTACACTGGAAGTATCAGAGCGATGAGTAGGTATTACAATACTGGCATCAATTTTGTTCATAAGGTAAATTTCTTGATAATAGAAAATGACTGCTATTATAGCCTAGAATTTTTGACTCCCATTGCTCTCACTGAAGAGACGAAAACGACCCGCTTAATATATCCACTTTGACCACACCCTAATGAATGCGATAATAGAAGCACTTAAATAAACGGATTGCTTTTTTATGTTGTGATTTGCGGATAGGCTATAGTTGGTTACACAAGCTCTCATAATTTCGACTACCTACTGGCAAAAGATGAATTCTAACTTTTTTGCCCTATTGATCGTGTGTTTTACCAAGAAAACATCCTCATCGGTCAACACCAGCAAGGCTTACAAAACGAAGCGCAGTTTATCGGACAAAAAATTGGATAGCATCATGATAGAAAACCTAGACCCGCAACAAGCATGGGATTTATTGCAACAAAACCCACAAGCTATATTAATCGATGTCAGAACCAAAGCTGAATATACCGATATTGGTCATCCCCTCGGTGCAATTCACATTGCGTGGCAAGAACAGTTTGGTGGTGCGATTAACTCCGACTTTCTCACCAAAGTTAATAAGCGTGTGCCTGATTACAGCACCCCGATATTGCTCTTATGCCGTAGTGGCATCCGCTCTTTAAGTGCCGCCAGAGCTTTAGAACACATCGGTTATGAAACCTTAATTAACATCGTCAATGGCTTTGAAGGCGATCCCGATAAAAACCAACAGCGCGGCAAACTCAACGGCTGGCAATTTTGTGGCTTGCCTTGGGAAAAAAGTTAAAACTAATATCGAGAGGATAATGGTATGACAGCGCAACCTTTGCCTAAAACTCAAGAATTAGGAAATAACATTAATTATTTTCTTGATAATTATCTGCGTCCGACTGATTTGGATATTCGTCGTTTAAAAAAAGAGGCTGAAAATCTAATAAAAATAGATGCAGCGGATGCTTATAATTATTTAGGACTTATTGCAGTATTAGAAAATAATAGAAAAGCAGTTATTTCAAATTATGAAAAGGCAATAAAATTACCAGATGATTTCACTATACATAGCAATTATTCAACTGCATTATCACATTGTGGATTAAATGATTTAGCGTTAGAAGAAGCGAGAAAAGTTTTTGGTAAGTTCCCCAATAATAAGAACATATTATCGGATTTATTTTATTGTCTTATTAATTCTGCTAGGTTTGATGAAGCTCATAAACTATCAAGTGAAATTGAAGGAAATAAAGGCATTGAATTAGTTAATAATGCCGCAAAAATTTTTGCAGCAGCAAATTTAACTGACGATGAAGCGCAACAGTTGCAAATACTTGCTTTTAGTTTAATTGAAAACCATCAATTATATTTTTATGAGACAGATATAGGAATTATAGAAAACTGCGTGGAATATACGATTTATGTAGATAAAGCCATCGAATATATATTTGAATTAAATTGGGAGTTAGCCAATCTTCTTGCAGAAAGTTTGGATGATATGCGTTGTGATGTACTGAATTTTACATATAGTTCTGTTGAAGTATTAAGGGAACGGCGACAATATGAACGTGAAATAGGAGTGCAAGCATGACGGTTTCCAGTGATGATTTTTTAACGTTTGCAGAAACATTATTAAATAATCCAGACAGCAAAGAAATTGATTTTAGAAATGTCATCAGTCGCTCTTATTATGCCGTTTTTCATTTAGCAAAAGAAAAACTAGCTATACTCGCTGATATTGAAACAATGGAAGAACCAGATAACAACGGAAGTCACAACACCATTATTGACAATTTTTATCGTCATGATAATCGCAGTATTCACGCTTATGGAAAAATAATGAAAGACTTAAAGAAAAAGCGGTGTATTGCTGATTATAATATTGATAAGGATGTTTTAAGAAAAGAAACGGCTGAACACTTTAATAATGCAAAACATTTAATTGCTAAACTCAAAAATCTTGACATCAAATAATACCGTTTGTAATGAGAATAAACGGTTACTTAATTAACAACGCCTCCGCGTTTTGATAACCAATACTTTAACCTTAACCAAAAGAAAATACAGTGATTGAAAAATTAAGAAATATTGCCATTATTGCCCACGTTGACCACGGTAAAACCACGCTTGTGGATAAATTACTGCAACAATCGGGAACATTTGCCGCGCATACCAAAGTCACCGAGCGCATGATGGACTCCAATGACATTGAAAAAGAACGTGGCATTACCATTTTGGCAAAAAACACCGCGCTGGATTGGAATGGCTACCACATCAATATCGTAGACACACCAGGCCATGCTGATTTTGGTGGTGAAGTTGAACGCGTATTATCGATGGTTGACTCAGTATTATTGCTGGTTGATGCGGTTGATGGTCCAATGCCACAAACTCGTTTTGTGACTCAAAAAGCCTTTGCTTTAGGTTTAAAACCGATTGTTGTCATCAACAAAATTGACCGTCCAGGTGCGCGTCCTGATTGGGTTGTCGATCAAACCTTTGACTTGTTTGACCGTTTAGGTGCAACTGATGAACAATTAGATTTTCCTATCGTGTTCGCCTCTGCGATTAACGGTTACGCGGGCTTAACCCATGATATTACTGAAGGCGACATGACTCCGCTGTTTCAAACTATTGTTGATAAAGTGAGTCCACCACCTGTTAATATCGATGGTCCTTTTCAAATGCAGGTGTCGAGTTTAGATTACAACACCTACGTTGGTGTTATCGGTATTGGTCGTATTCAACGCGGTACGATTAAAGCCAATCAACAATTGGTCATCGTCAATCGTGAAGGCGTTGAACGTAAAGGTCGTATGCTACAAGTATTCGGCTTTCATGGGCTGGATCGTGTTGAAGTCGCTGATGCTCGCGCAGGCGATATTATTGCCTTTGCGGGTATCGAAAAATTGGAAATTTCTGATACGATTTGTAGCCCTGAGCTGGTAGAAATTATGACTCCACTGTCAGTTGATGAACCGACTGTGAGCATGACTTTCCAAGTTAATAATTCACCGTTTGCAGGTAAAGAAGGTAAATTCGTTACCACGCGTCAAATTCGTGATCGTTTAGAAAAAGAATTGCAACATAATGTCGCGTTGAAAGTGGAAGACACGGCTGATCCTGATAAATTTAAAGTCTCAGGTCGTGGAGAATTGCATTTATCGGTTTTGATTGAAAATATGCGTCGCGAAGGCTTTGAAATGGGCGTTTCGCGTCCTGAAGTTATCATCAAAGAAATCGACGGCAAAAAATGCGAGCCGTTTGAAATGGTGACTATCGAAGTTGAAGAAGAGCATCAAGGCTCTATCATGGAAAAATTGGGCGATCGCAAAGGCGATTTGACCAATATGGTTCCCGATGGCAAAGGTCGTATTCGTTTGGAATACATGATGCCCTCACGCGGTTTAATTGGTTTTCAAACTGAATTCATGACGGCGACTTCTGGTTCTGGTTTGCTATACCACGTTTTCGATCATTACGGTCCAATGAAAGCGGGTGATGTGGGTAACAGAATGCGTGGCGTAATGATTTCAATGGTGGCAGGTAAGGCAGTAACTTACTCATTACACCCACTGCAAGAACGCGGCGAATTATTGTTAGTCAATGGCGATGAAGTCTACGAAGGTATGTTAGTCGGCTTGCATTCACGCACCAATGATTTATGCGTTAATCCGTGCAAACCAAAACAATTAACTAACGTTCGCGCTTCGGGTACTGACGAAAGTTTAGTGTTAGCCCGCATTCAAAAATTAACGCTAGAACAAGCGTTAGAATTTATTGCAGAAGATGAATTAGTGGAAGTTACCCCTAAATCGATTCGGTTACGCAAAAAATTCTTGACTGAAAATGAGCGTAAGAGAGCAGCTAAGAATTAATTATTGAAATATCGTAGCGCGGGATGCAGAGTGAATAACTCTTTATTCCGAGTTGCTGTATGCAAAAAAATTTAAAGCGATGGCTTTTTTGAAGGAGTACAAACCTTGGTTTGTACTCCTGATGGTTGCTTATTACGCTTCAAATACTACACTGGCGCGGATTTTTTTCATCGCATTTTGTTCTAGTTGTCTGATTCTTTCCGCAGAGACATTATAGCGTTCAGCCAATTCGTGGAGGGTGGCTTTTTTCTCCGATAACCAACGGCTGGATAAAATATCCAAGCTACGTTCGTCTAAGCAAGACAAGGCTTTTGCTAGTAATTCCTGCTCATACCCTTCTCGATCAGCATTTTCAAACAGTTCAGCGGGATCTGCACCGTGTTGTTGTAGATAGTTAGCGGGAGCTGAAAAGCTTTCTTCGGCAGAGTCATCCATAGGCATATCAAAGGATGTATCACGACCACCTAGGCGCATTTCCATTTCGTAAATATCGCTCAAATCAACGTTCAAATCATCGGCAATAGCTTGAGCTTCGTCATTGGATAGCCAGCCTAAGTTTTGTTTGGATTTACGCAGATTAAAAAATAATTTACGTTGGGCTTTAGTGGTGGCAATTTTAACAATGCCCCAATTTTTAATTACATATTCGTGAATCTCAGCTTTAATCCAATGCACGGCAAACGACACTAAACGCACTCCCATATCGGGATCAAAGCGTTTAACGGCTTTCATTAAGCCGACATTGCCTTCTTGAATAATATCAGGCATGGACAATCCATAGCCGCTGTAACCTCTGGCAACGTGGACAACAAAGCGCAGGTTGGTCATGACCAGTTCACGCGCAGCGTCTAAATCATCATCATCTCGATATTTGAGAGTGAGTTCGCGCTCTTGTTCAGCGGTCAGTCTAGGCATTTGCCGAACCAGATTTAAATAGGCATCAAATGTTCCAACCGACAAATTAACAGGTAAGGCTAATATATTACTCATGGTGTATTTCCTGTGCTAAAAACTTTTTTAAATATTAGCACTCTCATAAGCAAAGTGCTAATAATTTTCTTTACTCAGGTCGAGTATGGCGAAGTTGAAAAACTAATACCGCCCATGAACTTAATACGCCTAGCAGTGATGCAATAAGTAGTAATGCTAAGGTTTCGGTGAAACCTAAAAAGATAAGGTGCAAATCACCTTCGTAAAGCCCAGATAGTTTTTCAACAGGTTGTCTTAAAATCAGCATCAGTATGGCAACAATAAACCACGCTGATATGCCTGAAATAAAGCCTATCCAAAAACCAGTATATAAAAATGGACGGCTAATAAATGCGTTGGTCGCCCCCACTAATTTGGAAATAATGACTTCATCTTTGCGATTTTGTAGCTCCAATCGAATAGTGTTGCCAATAATAAACAGCACGCCCAGTCCTATCATGAAACTGAATAAGGCAGTCGCACAACGAGCCACTTCAACCATTGATTGTAAGCGTTCCACCCATTGCATATCGACTTGCGCATAATCCACTTCGTTGAATTGTTCAAAGGTTTTGAACAACGATTCTAATTCTTTTTTATCTTTCAGGGCATTTTTCGGTAATACCTGTATGACGATAGGTAGTGGATTTTTTTCTAATACAGTGATTGCCGCGCCAAAACCACTATAAGTTTTAAATTCCTCTAAGGCTTGCTCTTTGGAAATGACTTTAACCAATTGAACGCTGGAATTTTTACGAATATCGCCAGCTAACTTAACCGCATCTTCATTTGAAACGCTGTCTTTAAGAAATAAGGAGATTTGATTACTGGTTTCTAAATTTTCTGTTAATTGCTGAACATTAATCACCATGATATAAAAGCCACTCGCTAATGCAATAGAGAGTGCTAATACGGTAATAGTCATGATGGATGTGAATGGTGTAGCGACTAAACGACCTAAACTAGAAAACAAAGCGTGAGCATGGTGATCACGGTAGGCTTGTAATTTATCGATAAAATTACCGCCCGCTGTTCTGGTTTGTCGCGTGTCATGTTTAACGGCAGGTTTTGTAGGTTTATTCGGTTTTTTGACAGGTTTTTTCATTATGCACCTTAAACCAGTTGTCCATGATCGAGTTTTAACAAACGATGGTTCATTTGACTTATCAATGAAATATCGTGCGAAGCAATCAGCACGGTCACGCCCACTTGTTGAAACTGTTCAAACAATATCATGATTTCTGTCGATAATTCAGGGTCTAAATTGCCTGTCGGTTCATCAGCAATAATAAGCGGCGGTTTATTAACCACCGCTCTGGCAATGCCAACGCGCTGTTGTTCTCCGCCAGATAGGGCTTGTGGGAATTTTCTTTCTTTACCTGATAACCCCACTTTATCCAAGGCAGCACGCACTCTGCGCCTGATTTCCAAATGCCCAAAACCCGCGATAGCTAAGGGCAGGGCAACATTATCAAACACAGTTCTATCGGCAAGCAGTTTGTAGTCTTGATAGATAACGCCCATTTTTCGGCGTAAAAACGGCAGTTGCCTTTCTTTGACATGACTTAAACATTGTTCATCTAAAAAAATTTCACCGCGTGTGCAACGCTCCATGACGGCTATTAATTTCAATAGCGTAGTTTTACCCGCGCCTGAATGTCCCGTTAAAAAAGCTATTTCACCTTGCCGTAAATGAAAACTGACATTTTGTAGAACATCGCCTGTTTCAGGATAGCGTTTAGTGACATTATCAAACTTTAACATAGTGACCCTGTTAGTCTTTTACAAACAATGCGTCAACAAATAACTCGGCATTAAAATCTTGTAGATCATCAATGCCTTCACCGATACCAATGTAACGAATGGGAATACCAGAATTTTTTGCCAATGCGAAAATCACTCCGCCTTTTGCCGTACCGTCTAATTTAGTAAGCACTAAGCCTGTTAAAGTCACGGTCTCATTAAACAGTTTGGCTTGTGATAAAGCATTTTGCCCTGTGCCAGCATCTAACACTAATAATACCTCATGCGGTGCCGTGTCATCGAGTTTACCCATGATGCGTTTTACTTTTTTCAACTCATCCATTAAGTTAGATTTGGTTTGCAATCGCCCAGCAGTATCGGCAATTAACACATTAATGCCTTTGGCTTGTGCAGACTGTACGGCATCATAAATCACTGAGGCAGAATCCGCACCTGTGTGTTGCGCAACTACTGGAATATGATTACGTTCGCCCCAGACTTGCAATTGCTCAACTGCCGCCGCTCTGAAAGTATCGCCAGCGGCTAACATCACGCTATGACCTTGAGCTTGCAGACGTTTGGCTAATTTACCAATCGTGGTAGTTTTGCCTGCACCGTTGACACCGACCACTAAAATAACAAATGGTTTATCCTGTTTAGGAATATGCAGGGGTTCACTGCATGGTTTAAGGATACTAAGCAACTCTTGTTTTAGTGCAGCAAGTACGGTTTCACTGTCAGTCAGTTGGTATTTTTCTAAACGTTGCGTTAAACGATTGATAATGGCGGCGGTGGCATCTACGCCTAAATCGGCCATTAATAAATTGGCTTCAATTTCTTCTAATAGATCATCCGTCTGCCCTTTACCTAGCGGCAAGTTTGCCAAAATCCCGCTTAATCCAGAGCGCGTGCGTTGCAACTGTGTTTTAAGGCGCACATATAAGGATTCAGGTTCTGGCTCTACATAATGAGGTTCGACAAATTTTTCTACAGGCGTGAGGTGTACACTGCTATCAATAACAGGTTGGCGTTTTTCTTCGCTAACTTTGACAACAGTTTTAGGTTCAGGGACAGCGACGAAACCATAGCGACTATAAAAAACAATAGTGATTAACGGCAACATCAATAATGCTGCTACTGCATTATGTGCCACAGCGACCCACAACGGCATTGCCAGTTTAAAACCGATAATGCCTAAGCCAATTTCTATAAACAATAACGCGCTTAATATTAGCCCAGCCCTGCTAACGATTTTGGAGTTGTTGACGGAAGTGGCAGTCAATGCCACTAAACCGAATAAGACAAAGCTGAATGCAGCTACTAAGCGGTGCAACCATAGTATGGTTTGTTGTGCAGGCAGGGTAAACACGCCATTACTATCAAACGCGTGTTGGTAATCAGTGGCTGCCGACCACTGTTCAGTACATAGCGGAAAATGAGTACAGGCAAACGCCGCATTGTTAACGCTAACCCACGCACCCAAACCAATTTGCAAAAATAATACCAGCATGGCAAAACCAGCCAACAGACTGTTACCGTTTTGTTGCCTAACTACCAGCGGATTAACCCGCAAATACAACCAGAATAGGCACCATAGCGTTATCATACCCAGCAATAAATGACTCACAACTAATATGGGGGCGTGTGTGGCAACCGACCATAGCCCCAAATAGCCCTGCAAAATCAATAGCGCAAGCAAACCAAAAGCAGTAAGCAACGCGGTTAGGCGATGATGTTGTTCATACCACGCCAGCACTCCCAATAACAGCACCGTCACCGTCAAGCCAATGGATGGGTATAAGTGATGATCAGCGAGGATATTGTCTAGCAGATTATTATCGCCTAACCAGACATCAAAACCTGATAAGCGCAAAGTTGCGCCTAAGACCACCACGATAAAGGCGAGCAATACGCCAATGAGGGTTATTTTTCTAAACATTTTCTTTTTCCACTAACCGATTTGTGAAGCTTTTAAGAGGTGCATTAGATCATCTTTTACTTTGTAAGGATCAAATCCTGATTCATATTGCATCATGATATTTCCCAATGGATCTATTAGCAATAATATGCCATCTGGTAGGTTGTCTGTACGAATTGCGGTTATTTTTTTGCGTAAGTTTTCGCTAGGCTTAATTTTTATTAAATCTGATTTCAAGACAGTTTCTCTATTTTCAGAACCAATTAATTGAGTGATGAGTGCCTCATCTAAGGAATTTTCTTCATGCAATAAAGTATTAAATAGCGCGTCATCGCTTGGCTTTTGTGTTTGTCGTAACCGCCACAATAATGAATCTTTTAGCCACCATTGATTTGCATTGGTTACTGAAACATCCTTAAAGATAATGACAACGCGGCGAGTGCGTGGAAATTCTTTGTTGAGCATTAGGCGTAATTGTTTAACTTTAAGTAAAGCATCGAGACAGACTTCATTGCAATGTTCGCTAGGAATCACATTAGCCAATAGCCAATGTCCAGATAACTCTGATAAGTTAGTTGTTGAAAAAGTATCAAAACCGATGAAATCACTAGGCTCTGTGGTGATAGGCGGGCTAATTAACTGACCAATATTAGTACCACCTTTCAGAAGATCTGGATTTTGTTGCAAGCCCAAAGCGATAAGAAAAGGAATAATGGTCATTCCAAAAATAATAAGTATAAATAAACGGTTTTTTTTCTGTTGCGGAGTCATCATGATGATTTTTTAACACTGTAAACTATGAGTAGTACGGTAAGAGTGAACGCCAAAGCAAACCATTGTATGGCATAGGCAGTATGTTGTTCGGGTAGCATTAGGGTTGTGGTCTGCCATTCGCGTTTAAAGCCATGAGGCGATTCTTTATTCAGTTCAAGTTGAAAAGTAAATAGCGGATAACCCAATTTTTTCGCTAATACCTCACTATCAACAACTTGTACGACCGATGGATTGTTATCACTCGGTATTTCTGCACCTGCTAATTTTATGCCTACGCTAGGAAAATGATTAGCTCGACCTATAATTACTGTCGATTCGGCAATCATGGACACATCAGGTAACTGGGTTCTATCTGAATTTGCAGCAATCCAGCCGCGATTGACTAGCACACCTTTGTTTTCACCCTTTAGCATAAAAGGCGTTAGCACAAAATAGCCGACTTTACCTTCGCTCACCTGATTGTCGATTAAAAATTGTTGTCTGGTCTCATAACGACCAGCGACTTCTAGTTTTTTATAGCGTAATTTGTCGGCATTGTCTTCAATCGCTGTCGATAAATGGATAGTTTCAATGGTCTGGGCTTGCTGTTGTTGAGACAAAAAATCGCGTTTTTCTTGGGAGCGACCTAACTGCCACATCCCTAAACTAAGCAGTAAAGCTAATAAGCACAAAAAAGCCAATGTTGGCAGTGTTGCAACTTTTATGGTGTAACGCCGCGTGTTTATTATCATGCTTTTTTCTTCCAGCTATTGGCACAAGTAGTAGAATAAACGAGAATACCAGAATCTGCTACTAACCCACATCTTACTGATATGATAAAAACCATCGTTATTATTGCCTTCATCCTGATTATTGTCAGTCTTGGTTCTGCACTGTTTCATTTATTCCAAAGTAAAACAGGAGAGCAATCCGAAGAACAAGCTAAAAAAACCGTTAAAGCCCTGACTTTTCGCATTACACTTTCGCTTATTTTATTTGTTTTTGTTTTCATTATGGTTGCGACAGGGCTTTATAAGCCACAAGGCATTGGTGCGGGAATGCTGATGCAAAAACCTGTGGTAACTGAATACAGCAAATAATTTAAAAACCACTCTGACAAAAAAAAAGCGTTACCTGTTAGGTAACGCTTTTTTTGTTAGAGGTATCGCTTACAGTAAATAAACAAATACAAACAAGCCTAACCAAACTACGTCAACAAAATGCCAGTACCAAGCTGCCGCTTCAAACGCGAAGTGGTTTTCTGGTTGGAAATGACCTTTCCAGCTACGAAATAGCACCACACTCAAAATAATCGCACCAACGCAAACGTGGAAACCGTGGAAACCTGTCAACATGAAGAATGTAGAACCGTAAACACCTGAACCTAGGGTTAAGCCCATAGATGTATAAGCTTCGTGGTATTCAAAAGCTTGAAACATTACGAATAAAAATCCTAGCGCGACCGTAACAATTAAACCTTTAATTAATTGATCGCGGTTTTTAGCAAGTAAGCCATGATGCGCCCAAGTGCAGCTCACGCCACTACTCAATAGAATTAGTGTGTTTAAAAATGGCAGACCCCATGCACTCATCGGCTCAAATTTACCGCCGACAGCACCAGGACCATTGGTTGGCCAAGTGGCTTGGTATGCAGAATGTAATAACTCTTTAGTCACTCCAGACCCTAGCCACTGTACGGATAAATTCCGTGTGTACCACAGTGTACTGAAGAACACTGCAAAAAATATGATTTCTGAAAAAATAAACCACATCATACCCATGCGGTAGGAAATACCGACATCGTGATTGTACATTCCTGTTTCACTTTCATGGGCTTGTAACGTGAACCAACCCACTAACATGATGATGAAAACAACCAAACCCGCCACCATAAAGGCAGGGCCAACTGATGAAGAACCATTTAAATAATTTGCAAATCCAGCCAACATAGTGACTAAGCCAGCCGTACCAATGACGGGCCAAGTCGCTTTATGCGGAATGTAATAAGCGACATTTGTAGACATAACCTTCCCCTTTTATTTTTTTACTGATTTTTCAGTATTATCAAAAAATGTGTATGACAATGTAATGGTTTTGTATTGCTCAGGTAATTCTGGATTAATAACAAAACGCATCGGCATGGTTTTCGCTTCTCTCGGCTTAAAAGTTTGCTCGTCAAAACAAAAACACTGGATTTTTTCAAAAAAGCTACTAATCACAGCGGGCGAAAAACTGGCAATCGCTCTAGCAATCATGACTTTATCAGTTTTATTTTCAGCATAATAATTCACCGTGTGATATTCACCTGGATGGACTTTAAGCTGTTTTTTTTCTGAACGAAATTCCATCGGTGTTGATTCATTGAGTGTAGTCATGAATTCGATGGTGATTTCTCTACTCATATCAACTTTGTAAGCGACTTCTGGAGCCTTTTTAATATCATCGGGTCTATCACGCTCTATCCATTTCCATTCACATAATACATCGTAAATGGGTACCAGTGCGTAACCAAAGCCAAACATACCTACAGCAACTAACAGCAATATCCGCGCTAACTTAGTATTTTTTTTACTAACGTCTTCTTCGCTCATTGCGAAACCGCTTGCGTTACAGCTAAGACATAAAAAGTGATTACAATCGCTAATAAAATCACTACCGTTAAAATATTTTTATTTTTTGTTGTCATGTTATTTTTGAGTTATTGCCTGACGTGAGTCAGGCAATAACTCTTTTCATACCTTAATGTGAATCCAAAACGTGTTCAGTTGGAACAACAGCGGGCGGTGTTGTCCATGTGTGGTAAGGAACAGGCGAAGGTAGCGTCCATTCCAAACTATGATTGCTAGAACCTTCCCAGACTTCAGCCGTTACTTTTTCGCCAGTGCCACCACGAATAGTGTCAATAACAATATACAAAAATAACAACTGACTTAAGCCAAAAATAAATCCACCAATACTGGAAACCATATTCCAATCAGCAAACTGAATGGCATAGTCAGGGATACGACGTGGCATACCCGCTAAGCCCAAGAAATGCTGTGGGAAAAATAGAATGTTCACCGAAATAGCTGACAACCAAAAATGCAGTTGACCAATTTTTTCGTTGTACATGTGTCCAGTCCATTTAGGCAACCAAAAGTAACCCGCTGCCATCAGAATAAAAATGGATGCAGGCACTAAAGTGTAATGAAAATGGGCAACAATGAAATAAGTATCGTGATATTGGAAGTCAAGTGGTGCAAGAGCCATCATCAAACCAGTCAAACCACCCATCGTGAATAACACCACGAAGGCGATTGAAAACAGCATCGGTGTTTCAAAGGTCATTGCACCTTTCCACATGGTTGCCGTCCAGTTAAAGACTTTAACGCCAGTAGGGACTGCAATAATCATAGTGGCGTACATAAAGTACAGTTCGCCCGCCATCGGCATACCGACAGTGAACATGTGATGCGCCCAAACGATGAATGAGAAAAATGCAATTGAACCTGTCGCCCACACCATAGAGGCATAACCAAATAAAGGTTTACGCGCAAATACAGGAATAATAGTAGACGCAACACCGAACGTAGGCAGAATCATGATATACACTTCTGGGTGTCCGAAGAACCAGAAGATATGTTGATACAGCACAGGATCGCCGCCACCAGCCGCATTAAAGAAGCTAGTATGGAAGAATTTGTCAGTCAACAACATAGTCACTGCGCCAGCAAATACAGGCATAACAGCAATCAATAAAAACGCAGTAATTAACCAAGTCCAAACAAATAATGGCATATCCATCATTTTCATGGAAGGCGCACGCATATTGAAGATAGTCGCGATAATGTTAATCGCGCCCATGATGGAGGAAATACCCAATAAATGCACCGCAAACACCGCAAACGGCAGGGCTTTACCCACTGTAATAGGTTGTAATACTAACGGTGGATAAAAAGTCCAACCTGCATTGGGTGCGCCTGTTTCCATCAGTAAAGTGCTAGCTAGCAATAATACACCAGCAACTAGCAACCAAAAGCTCATGTTATTCATGCGTGGCAACGCCATATCAGGCGCACCGATCATCATTGGGATTTGCCAGTTCGCCAAACCAACGAAGGCAGGCATAACCGCACCGAATACCATGACTAATGCGTGCATGGTGGTCATGGAGTTAAAAAACGCAGGGTCTACAAACTGTAAGCCTGGTTCAAATAATTCAGCACGAATCACCATTGCCATTGCACCACCAACGAAAAACATCGCCAGTGCAAATAATAAATACAATGTACCAATGTCTTTATGATTGGTGGTAATAATCCATCTTAACAGCCCTTTAGCAGGGCCGTGATCGTGATGCTCATCGGCATGATGATCATCATGTTCAGCTACGACAGCAGACATACTCTATACCTCGAAAATAATTAAAAAAGTTGGACTGATAAATTAAGGGGCGACTTTGTTTTTGTCGTCTTCATCATTATCGTCATCATAAACAGGCGTTATTTTATCTGGCTGTATTTCGTCACCAACTTTGTTACCCAAATCGTTTCTAATATAGGTAATTACTTCAGCTAATTCATTATCTTTCAACTTAGAAAATGCGGGCATTTTGCTAGTACCAGCTTGCAGAAAGCCGATTAATGGATCAATACCACCTGTAACTTTTGGACTTGCAGTGATAGCAGGAATTAAACCAGTAACACCCGTACCCTCTATTTGATGACAGCCTACACAATTTTTTAAATAGACTGATTTACCATGAGCAACCAGTTGATCATGGCTTTGGTTACTTAAATCTGGTTTTTGTTTTTGCTGTTCAGATGTTTTCTTCACCCACGCATCATAGTCTGGTTGTTCCATTGCAATAACAACAATAGGCATAAAACCGTGATCTCTTCCACATAGCTCAGTACATTGACCGCGATAAGTCCCCGCTTTATCAACAGAAGTCCATGCTTCGTTAATAAATCCAGGATTCGCGTCTTTTTTCCAGCCTAAATCAGGAACCCACCATGAATGGATGACATCACTTGAAGTCAATACAAAACGAATTTTTGTTTTGACAGGAATGACTAATGGCTTATCAACTTCCAGTAAATAATTCTTTACCGAACGGGGATCAGCACCTTTTGTACGATGGGCTATTTCACTGGCTTCATCTAAATGACTTTCAAAATGAATGTCATTATTCAAGTATTTATAATCCCAATACCATTGTTTGCCAGTCACTTGAATGGTCATCTCTGATTGTTGAACATCAGCCAATTCCAATGTGGTTTTAGTAGCTGGAATAGCCATGCCAACTAAGATTAGTGTTGGAATAATCGTCCAGATAATCTCAACCGTGGTATTTTCATGAAATTGTGCTGCTTGATGTCCTTTCGATTTACGATGATGGTAAATCGAATAAAACATAGTACCGAACACGCCGACACCGATAAACACACAAATCCACAGAATTAACATGTGTAAATCATAAATATCATGACTTACTTTCGTAACCCCTTGCATTAAATTGAGCGCGTAATCCGCGTGTGCGGCTTGTTGACCTATAGTCATTAAGGTCACACCTACGGACAGTTTCTTTATTTTATTCACGGAGCAGACTCCTCGTTGGTAGTTATAAACTCTTGTTGCTTTATATCGTTTCGTAATGATTACCCAGAAAAATCTAGGCAACTCCCTTTTACTTATAATAATTTGCACAAATAAAGCTGGCGATTTTAACTCATGATGACATTCTATGCCAGTTGTCCTTAAGCTATGATTCTGTTTTGCATAAAAAAGACCTGTGAATCACGCAAATTCACAGGTCTTTTATTTTTAGAGAAATAGCCTATTAACTATTTAACGCGTCAGCATAAGGCATATCAAAGTTAGGAATATGGCTATCCAACCAACCTTTAACCAATTGACCAACACCATCATCAACCTCTGCTTCACCTGCATGAAACTTTGTTTGTAGACCTGCGCAAATACCCACTAAGGCATCGTGTTCTGCTTTATGACGCTCATAGCCGCCGTAGCCTTTTGCAATCATTTCTTTTTCTTCATGCGCAAAATGCCCAACAACGTAAGCGATCAAATCATCCAACTGTGCGCCAATTGCAGAACGCTCTGCACCACCTGTGGCTAAATCGTACAAGTCATTTAGTTTGCCGAACAAAATTTTATGTTCATCATCTGCAAAAGCAACATTAGTACCGTATTGACTTGCTGTCCAAGTAATTAAAGCCATCGTTAAACTCCTCATTAGTTTATGTTTAAATAACTGATTATTCAATATCAAATAACCGTACTGATTATGTGATATACAGATTCTCAAGTCAATTTTAGTATTACTTTTTTGAAAATTAATCCGTTTGGTAATCACTGATCATTGGATAATCACTGTAAATCCTGTGTTTGGATACTATCCAAAACTCAACGTAAACGCACACCACTCACTGCATCATAAATAGCTGTTTCTTGTGAAAGTTCGCCTACTTTGCCGTCTAGGACAAAAACCTCACAGTCAGCAAAAACGCTTAATACCTGCGCGGCTGTTTTCATTGCAGGCTGAGTAGTCGCATTGGCACTGGTAGATACTATTGCACCACCGTAACACGCGCATAATTGTTGAGCAATAGGATGTGCGGTTACTCTGACGGCAAGCGTATTGTGTTCACCTGTTAGCCATGTTGGCACGTTGTTTTGCGCGGGAATAACCCACGTCACAGCACCTGGCCAAGTTGGGGTAATTCGCGCTCGTATCTCGTCATTCAAAATCAAATAGGGTTCTAGTTGCTGTATTGAAGCGGCAATTAAAATTAGCCCTTTTTCTATTGAGCGTTGCTTGATATGCAACAAGTGCATGACTGCTTGCTCATTGAGCGGATCACAACCTAAGCCATATACCGCTTCGGTTGGATAGGCGATAATTTTGCCTGCTTTGAGTTGTTCAGCGGCGTTATTGATGTCAGAAGAATCATATTGTGTCATAACAAAACTCAAAAATAGTTTAGGATAAGTGTAGAATCAAAATATTGACGGTTAGTTTGCACCTTACCCGTCTAACCGTTTTCTTGCATTCAACAATCTAAGTTGAATTTGTTACAATGACCGTTAGCAATCATTAAAAACAGAAATTCTCACTCTCCATTATTTTCTCTCATCATGACTCTCATCGAAAAATCATTGGCGATCGCTCTTCGCGCTCATACGGGCATAACCGATAAAGCAGGACGTGCCTATATTCTGCATCCGCTTAGAATAATGGCAAAAATGACAACGGAGATAGAAATGTCGGCGGCTTTGCTACATGATGTGATTGAGGATTCTGACATCACCGCTACAGAGCTACTTGCCGAAGGTATTCCTCGTGTAGTGGTTGAAGCGGTGTTATGTCTTACCAAACAATCTGACGAAAATTACCACGATTTTGTGTTAAGAGCTAAGCAAAACCCTATCGCCAGAAAAGTTAAAATAGCGGATATTGAAGATAATATTAATGTGCTTCGGATAACAAACTTGACGGAAAAGGACTTGGTACGAATTGCCAAGTATCATGCCGCTTGGCATTTTTTGAATGACCTTAGCTAAATCAGCGTTCCAAAATTTCTATCGCATTACCGTCTGGATCACGAAAAAATAATGCACGTCGCCCTGATTTACTTAAGGTATAAGCAAGTCCAGCCCTTTCCAAAGACTCTCGAACGGGATCAAGTGCATCGGTACTTAAGGCAACATGACGGTCACGTCCGCCATGTTCTGGACGACCTGTAGTCGGATCGCTATTAGTCAATTCTAGCAAATGAATTTGCTGTTCTCCTAACTGTAACCACGCACCTGGAAAACCTAAATCGGGGCGGTCAACTTGTTGCAATCCCAGAATACCCACATAAATTGCCAGTGAGGCGGTGGTATCAGAAACAACTAAACTCGCGTGGTGTAATCTAAGATTATTTTGTGACATAGTGAAATCTCTTTATGGTTTGAAAAAGGGGAATCAAGCGATTGCTCTCATAATAGCTTGCTATTTAAAAGTAGATTGTGTAATTTCAAAAGCTGAGCAGGGCAAAGCAAAGCAACGTAGCCCTGCCTTGTTAGTATGCTAGTAGAAAAATAATCAATAATAAAACATGGGGGTATCAAATGGATATTTCAAAAAATGAACTCAAGCAAAGCAATCAAGACGATCAAGAAGCAAGACAATGGGCGATGTTTTTACATCTATCACAATTAGCGGGCTTTACTGTTTTACCGCTACTTGGACTGATAGCACCTATCATCATTTGGCAAATCAAAAAAGAGCAGTATCCTTCAATTGATGAGCATGGTAAAGCCGTTGTGAATTGGATTATTTCCGAACTTATCTATGGTGCAATTGGCTTTATGCTGTTATTTGTACTCATTGGTTTTCCAATACTGGGTATTCTGGGTATTCTTGGCTTGGTATTTCCTATTATTGGTGGTATCAAGGCAAACAATGGTGAGCTTTGGCACTATCCAATGACCATCAATATCATAAAATGACGCTAATTTTAGAGGTTAAGCCGTTTTGCGGCTTAACCAAAGTAAGCGGCGAACTTAATGCTGTGGTGAATGTGGGTCGTATAAAATAGAAGCACTGGGTCTTTTTTTACCTTCATCAGTTTTACCATTTTTAAAGTCTTCCTCTTCTCTACCTTTTCTAATCTTATCTTGATCAAGTCTCTCTTTACCGAATTTTGCAATCATTTCTTCCCAACTGGCGTATTTATCATACTCTTTAAAACCAGCGGTTTTGCGTTCTTGATACAGGGCTTTACCCATGGCGATAATTTCTTCGGGTTTTTTACCATCAACGACATTTAAGAAAGTATCATCATCTTTGTTCGCGTCACGCAACATCCAAAATGACACTTCAAATTCTAATTGTGTTTCAGCTGGCATATATTTTTTTAAGCCTTTCACTGACCGATAAGCGGTTTTGGTGCTATGACCGTTGACTTCTGACCCTCTGCCGCAAGAAGCCACTAATGTGGTGCAGCTTAACGCTAATAAAACAATAGCTAGTTTTTTCATGGGAATGATCTCGATTTAAGTTCGGGTTGATGTGGTGGTATTTTATAACGCAGGTTCATTAAACAAAGTAAAATGGTCGGACATTATAACCTTGAGTAAAGTTTATATGCTTGAATTTATCCAGCTATTAAAACAGCGTTACCAATCCGTATTAAGCCAACAAGGTAATGAAGCGCGTAGTGGCGTGTATCAACAACGCATAGACCAGCTAATTTTAGCGGAAGCGTTTATGCGCAAGGGGCAATTACTGAATAGGGCAACGCAACCATTGCAAATAGCCGTTATTGGCCCGACCCAAGCGGGTAAAAGTTCGTTGGTAAATATATTATTAAATCAGCCAGTCGCGGGCGTGAGTCCTTTGGCGGGTTATACCGTGCATCCGCAAGGTTTTTGTCAGGGTGTGAGCTTGGCTGATTGTCAGGATTTAGCGCATTATTTTGGACGTTTTCAGCAGTTATCCCAAAACGAATTAAGCAAACAACGCTATGATTGCTACTCTTTAACTGCGCTCGATAATGAATCACCTTTTGTGCCGCATGGCGTGTTATGGGATACGCCAGATTTTGATTCGATTGATTCCGCTACTTACCGAGAAGGCGTGATTCGCGCAATTGCTTTGGCAGATGTGCTGATTTTGGTGGTCAGTAAAGAGAAATACGCCGATCAATCGGTTTGGGAGATGATGGCGTTTTTAGAAACTTTGCATCAACCTGTGTTGATTTGTTTAAACAAACTGACCGAAGGCTCAGAAACCGTATTAATTAAATCGTTACAAGAAAAATGGCACACGCACAGAAGCGATCCTTTTTCTGACGTTGTGCCATTGTTTTATGAAAAAAAATCAGGCTCACCGCAGTGGTCTATAGCGCATAGCAAGTTATTAAAGCAGTTAGCCAAACAAGTTAGCCATAAAAAACAAGCCAGTTTCACCCAAGAATTATTACAAAAATATTGGCAAAGCTGGTTAGAACCTATTCGCGCTGAACAGCAAGCTGTCGCTGATTGGCAGCAAATGTGTCATGAGTTAATGCAATCGGCACTTGCCAGTTATCAGCGCGATTTTTTAAATCACCCGCATCATTATGAAACTTTTCAACAAGCATTAGCGGAATTACTGACTTTATTAGAAATTCCCGTATTGGCAGGTTTTTTAGCGGGGGCGCGGCAAGTATTAACGTGGCCAGTCAAACAAATGATGAAACTTGGACGACAACGTGAACACATTGCCAATACTAGCCATGAAGTGGCGTTATTAAAACAAATTGCCGAACATACTTTAATTCAATTGGTCGATAAATTATTAGACCAAGCCGAACACCAACAACAAAATCAATGGTGGAAAGCCTTAAACAGTGTATTACGCAAAAATCGCCCGCACTTATTAGAAGAATTTGCTAGTGCAGCACAACACTATCACATCGATTTTCAGCAAGATGTAGAACACACTGCCCAACAGCTTTATCATAAATTGCAACAGCAACCACTGATATTAAACACCTTACGCGCCACACGAGTAACGGCTGATGCTGCCGTGATTGCTTTGACACTACACACAGGCGGTATTGGCGTGCAGGATTTAGTCATCGCGCCTGCCATGCTAACGGTGACTTCTATGCTGACAGAAAGCGCGATAGGGAGTTATATGAACAAGGTTGAAAACGAACTCAAACAACAGCAATTGAGCATCGTTAAACAAACTTTATTTATCGACACATTGGTGAAACACTTACTGTTATTACCCGAACAACTGTCTGGCTTAACTTATTTCAATATTCCGCTCGCCTCGTTACAAGCGGCTGAACAACAACTGACCGAAAAACGTCATGGCTTACGATTACTCTAATTTAGTCACTCAAACCAAACTCTGGGCAAACCAAGCACACACGCAAGGTTGGCTGAACAGTGACGCACTGCAAGCACTCAATACAGTGGATACCCGTTCACCTGATGGTTTATTTACCAGCACTACCCGACCGTTAATTGTCGCCTTTATGGGCGGCACAGGCGTGGGCAAAAGCGCGTTACTCAATCGCTTAGCAGCTCAAGCGATTGCACAATCTGGCATAGAACGTCCCACTTCACGCGAAGTGACGCTGTTTTATCATTCCAGTATCGCCTTACCGACCTTAGCTGAACAATTGCCATTAGCCAAAATCAAATTGGCTCAACACGATGACGAGCGTAAAAAAGCGATTATCTGGATTGATATGCCCGATTTTGACAGCACCGAACTTGCCAACAAACAACAAGTATTAAGCTGGTTGCCGCATATCGATATTCTAATTTATGTCGTTAGCCCAGAGCGTTATCGGGATGAAAAAGCGTGGCGATTATTGCTTGCCGAAGGCGGAAAACACGCGTGGCTGTTTGTATTAAATCAATGGGATAGAGGGCAGTTAGCGCAATATGCCGATTTTAATCAGCAATTGCAAAAAGCAGGGTTTGTTGAACCGATGATTTTTAAAACTATTTGTACCGATGAAAGTTTGAATGATAATTTTGCCGACCTAGAAGCTCTCATCATCACTTTAGCCAATCAACACACCATCGAACAACTGCAACAACGCGGCACACAAGTTCGTAAACAAGAACTGAAACAACTGCTACAAACTACCCAGCTTGCCTTAGGTTCAACGCAACAAACTGGGCAACTAAAAACTCAGTGGCAAACGCAATGGCAACAAACCAGCGCATTATTACAGCAAGGTTTAGCGTGGTCTTGCCAACAACTGGCCCAACATTATGCCGACCACGCCAGTGATTTGATTGCCGCGCCCCCTTTAACTCAATATGCTGATGCCCAGCGATTAATTTTATGGGATGAGTGGGCAAAATCCCGTTTTGATGACGCGCTTGATGAGTTAGTGAGTAATGCGGATCAAGCGGGTTTGCCCGTATCACCATTGAAAAAACAACTGACACATTTACCTGATAAAGCGGCGAAAATAATCAAAACCCAAACCGAACTCTCAGCGCGTCTCGCCTTAGCTAACCCTGGAAATGGTTTGCAACGGGGGTTTTTAAAAGCGATGCGTTTATGCGAAATCACCCTGCCACTTAGTGCCATGACGTGGGTAGCGTATCAAGTATTTATCGGTTATTACCACAGCAACATGACCACAGTTCCCTATTTAGGCGTGGATTTTGTCCTGCACAGCAGTTTATTGATTGCCTTAACGTGGTTAATTCCGTTTTTTATTCTAAAAAAAGCCCAGCCCTCGTTAAAAAAGAGCGCGTTAACTGGCTTAAACAAAGGCATTATTAGCGCGTTTAGCCTGATAGAGTACGAAGTATCGGCAGTTATTGATAGCGTTAATCAGCAACACGCTGAACAATGTCAACAGCTAACCGAATTAATTATTCACTGTGACAGCGACCAGCCCTTAGTCATCGACAATAACAGCCCGTTAAGTAGGATGTTGTTGTGAGCGCAAGCTTTGCTTGCAAAGTCAGGCAAAGCCTGACCTCCAGCGTAGTACGATTTTTAATTAATAAGTTCATAACAAAAATCAGCAGGCATATACTGCTCAAGCCAGATCATCGTCATTCCAGCATGGATGCTGGAATCCAGTGCCAAGGATGGCATTACATTGAACGGAACCCTCGCTACGCTCTCCCTGTGACTGGATTCTGGCATCCCATATGCGCCAACTTAAGGATTATGCCCCTCCTAGCCCCCCGAATTTAGCCAT
>JBAXNR010000008.1:0-74968 GCA_037133675.1 Methylococcales bacterium | reverse complement strand
TTAAAGTTGCTATATTATGCCAGATGTCAATGACATTTTTATGAGAAAGCCGTGGCAAACCACCATAGCACAAGGCGCGACCATTAGTGCGAAAACACTGAACAGCGGCAAGGCGGGAACAATCAAAGTACTCACCAATATGGACAGCGGTATCGTCAATGTCGCGGGCAAACTAGATGCCTCTGCACCGAAAAGCGGTGATGGTGGTTTTATCGACACCTCCGCCGCAAACGTCAACATTGCCGACACCGCAAAAATCAGCACATTAGCCAACAATGGTAAAACAGGTACTTGGCTTATTGATCCCGTTGATTTCACCATCACTGCGGGTGCTGCTCCACAGACGATTGCAGGTATAGGAGCTACCACGTTATCCACCAACTTAGGCTTAACAAACGTAAATATCACCACCGATCCAACGACTGCGGGAAATGGCGATATTTTTGTTAATGCGGCGGTGAACTGGTCAGCTAATTTACTGACTCTAACTGCTCTGCGTGACATCAACATTAATGCGCCTTTAAATGCTTCTGGCACGGGTAGCCTTACACTCAACGCTGTTGGTACTGTTACTACACCTAGCGCGGTCAGTGTTAATGGCATTTTCACTTTAGCATCTGGAACTTGGAATGAAGTCAACGCCAGCCTACCCAGCTTTTATGCCAAAGATTTTCGTATTAACACTGGCAGTACATTTATCCGCGCTTTGAGTGGAACTGGTGCGAGCGGCAGCCCATACCAACTTGCCGATGTTTATGGTTTACAAGGTATGGGCAGTGATGGAATGCTCGGTAATTATTACACGCTAGGGGCGAATATTGATGCCAGTGTAACTAGCATTTGGAATACAGGAGATGGGTTTATGCCTGTGGGTACGGGTATTACTTCGGCTTCTTTCTTCACAGGTAGCTTTGATGGGCTAGGACACACTATTACAGGGTTAACAATTAATCGTCCAACTACAGATTGGGTGGGTTTGTTTGGTGCCACTCAGTATGGCATCATCAGCAATGTTGGCATGGTGGACGGTAATGTGAGGGGTAGTAATAATGTTGGTGGTCTGGTAGGACAAAGTTCCTCCAATATCATCAACAACGCCTACGCGACAAGCAGTGTGAACGGTGTTAATTATGTTGGTGGGCTAGTGGGATCAGAAGGCGGTCCCACTGGTTTTACTATCAACAACGCCTACGCCATGGGCAGTGTCACTGGAAATACCTATGTTGGCGGGCTGGTGGGTTATAGCTTTAACTGGGTAGGTAGTACCAACAATGCCTACGCCACGGGCAGTGTCACTGGAGATACCTATGTTGGCGGGCTGGTGGGGTTCAACCCCTATGGGGTTATCAGCAACGCCTACGCCACAGGTAGTGTCACTGGGACTAGCAATGTCGGCGGGCTGGTGGGAGTCAGTGGTCGAGGATTTAATGTGAACGACAGCGCCATCAACAACGCCTACGCCACAGGCAGTGTCACTGGAGATACTTATGTTGGCGGGCTGGTAGGAGGGAATAACTCCAGCACTATTACCAACGCCTATGCCACAGGTAGTGTCAGTGGTGGTAGCTGTGCTGGTGGGTTGGTAGGAGATAATTACTCCAGCACTATTACTAACGCCTATGCCACAGGTAGTGTCAGCGGTGGTAGTGATGTTGGTGGGTTGGTAGGATTGAACGACGGTAGTAGCATCATCAACAATGCCTACGCGATGGGTAGTGTCACTGGGAATGGTGCTGTCGGCGGGCTGGTGGGATATAACAGCGGCAGCGGCAGCATCAACAATGCCTACGCGACGGGTAATGTCAGTGGTACTAGCTATAATGTCGGCGGGCTGGTGGGAGTCAACTACGGTAGCAACGTTAGCTACGGCAGCATCAACAACGCTTACGCGACGGGTAGTGTCACTGGGACTAGCACTGTCGGCGGGCTGGTGGGAGCAAACATGAGCGGCTATATCAACAACGCCTACGCGACGGGCAGTGTCACTGGGACTGACGCTGTAGGCGGGCTGGTAGGACACCTCAAAAGCACCACCATCAACAACGCCTACGCGACAGGTAGTATCACTGGGACTAGCACTGTCGGTGGGCTGGTGGGATGGATAACAAATGGCACAATCGAAAACGCTTTCTGGGATGTCCAAAACACAAGTCAAAGTACGGGTGTTGGTGTCAGCTGGATTCGTACTGTAGGCATCACCAGCAAAACCACCGCCGAAATGCAGCAAATAGCGACATTCAGCAATGCAGGTTGGAGCATTGCTAACACGGGCGGTAGTTCTGCGGTGTGGCGTATCTATGAAGGCACTACCTCACCATTATTGCGTTCTTTTTTAACACCATTAACTGTTACTGCTGATAACATCAGCAAAACTTACAATGGGCTAAGTGATGCTACATTAGTTGCTAGTTACTCCATTGCCAATGCACCCACTAGCGGACATTTATTTGATCTCATCAATCCATATAATAGTGCCGTAAATGTTGGTAACTATATTGTAACTAGGCTTTATTCCGACCAACAAGGCTACGATATTTCTTTGAACAACGGCTTATTAACCATTAACCCTGCCCCTTTAACCATTACCGCAAACGATGCCAGTAAAACCTACGGACAAACCCTTAACTTTGCAGGGACAGAATTTCTCAGTAGTGGTTTGGTCAATGGTGAATCTATCGGTACAGTTGCTTTAAGTAGTAATGGAGCGAACGCGACGGCATCTGTGAAGGGTAGCCCTTACGTTATTAGCGCAAGCAATGCGACAGGCGGAACATTTAATGCCAATAACTACAGCATCACCTATAACAACGGCGAATTAAAGATTAATCGCGCTCCACTCTCCATTATTGCTAACAACGACATAAAATTTTTCAATGGTTCAGCTTATCAAGGCGGCAATGGTGTTTTTTATTTTGGTCTTGTCAATAATGAAACCAGTCAAAACCTAGCAGGCATTCTTAGCTACGGAGGTAGTAGTCAGGGAGCAATTAATTTAGGTCGTTATGTGATTACACCAATGGGTTTTGATTCTGACAATTACCAGATTACTTATTTAAGTGGCACGTTGAACATTGTCCCTTCCTTTATTCCACCCTATGTCCCGCCCAATCCAATTCCTATCACACTGTCTGGGATTAATGATAATTCTAGCTCAGTTGATGCTAAGGTATCCGTGAATGAGGTTAGCGACGATTTTACAATCAGCAACTCTTCAAGCGAGAAAATTAATCGCACCATTATCCCCACCCTCAGCATGAAAAACAGCGCAGGAAAAGTTAAACGTTTGAAAATGAATGCTAATAAACAGTTTTTGTCGTTATTGATGGAAGATGGATCGGTTCGCGTTTGGGACTTTCAACGCGGTGTGCAACGTAGCATTGTCGCGTCCAATAAAAACCAAGCATTGACTGACATCAGCACGGTTAATAACGAGGGTGAGCTATTATCGGTTGCCAGTAATTTTGGTATCGGTGCTTACGATATTATTGGCTGGCTACTTGATGACAAGTTGGCGATTAAGGAGTCAGATGTTAAGCATTTTGTCAGTTCTGACGATGGTAATTTGTTATTGGTGGACATCGGTGCTGGTGATTTGAGTTTGTGGGATCATCAACAAAAAAAGCTATTATGGCAGATACCCTATCAACGCGGTACAGTCAACAATCTGGCGTTAACCAATGACAAGCACTACGCGGCGGTATTGAGTCGTGAAGTGGGCGTTTATAGTTATGATCAGACAGTTGGTAAATTAAAGCCTATCACCGACGCGCTGGATATTATTGACTTAGCCACAGGTAAAATCGTTAAATCCCTGCCTAATTTGGGTGAAGACGTTATTTATAGCCGCTTTAAAGACAACGATACCCTGTCTATCGGCTTAGCCACGGGTGAATTGTCAGATTGGTCGATTAGCACGGGTAGCAAAAAACCAGTGGCACACTTTTCAGAAACCATTGTTGCGGTCGATCATGACAAAGACACTTATGCGTATATTGCAGAAAATGGTGCGGTACGCATAGGCAATGCGCAAGGTGATATTCAATTAAGTATTCAAAACAAAGGTAATCCAATTACCGATGCCAAACTGTTAGCAGGCGGTAAAAAACTTCTAACCGTGTTAGACAGTGGTGATTTAGCACTCTGGGATGTGGCATCGGGCAAAAAAATATTGCGTTTGTTTTCCACCCAACAAGGCTGGACAGTGATGGATGCGTTTGGGCGTTTTGATGGCTCCGATGAAGCGATGGAAAATTTCAATTGGATAGCGGATGAAGAAAAAATACCCTTAGATAGTTTCTCAGAAAACTACTACGAGCCAGGCTTGTTGAGCAATATTTTAAACGATCAAGATAACTTAAATAACGATCTCGATGCAGTGCGAGACGGAATTACTCTACCGCCTAAAGTCGAGATGCAGCTAGCGGCGCAACAAGACAAAAGTGATAAAGTGGCATTGCAGTTGGATATTTATGATCGCGGCGGCGGTATAAATAAAGTACGTCTTTATCATAATGGCAAACTCATCAGCAATGAAGATAGCGTTATCGCTACACAAACCATGCAGGAAGATAATGCCGAACACCGTGTTTTAAACATCAATGTGACTCCCAGTGCAGGCAAAAATACCCTTAAAGTGGTTGCCAGCAACACCGCAGGCATTGAAAATAGCAGCTCTGAAATCAATTTTGATGGCAAAACTAAAGCATACCAGTCTTCTGTGCGTCTTATGACAGTTGGTATTAATCACTACAAAGAACGCAAGTTTCATCTCAATTATACCGTTGCGGATGCAGAGCTGATTGGCGAAACGATAAAAAATAATTCAAACTTGATTGCCAGTAAAAACCTGACTAACGAACACGCCACCAAGCCGCATATTTTGGCAGACCTGAAAGAATTAAGCCAAGGGGTACAACAAGATGTATTAGTGATCTATTTTGCGGGACATGGTTTGGCGTTGGGTAAGGAATGGTATTTTTTACCTTACGAAACCGAACTACAGCCAACGCCTGAACAAATTGCCGATTACGGAATTACTGCCACCGAATTAAGCGATATTTTCAAAGACTCGAAAATTCAGCACATTTTGTTAATGGTTGATGCCTGTTATTCAGGCGCAGGCTTGGATGCTTTCAGTAAGTTGGAAAATGGACAACGTTATCTCACCCGCAGATTGGGTCGTTCATTAGGAATTACTGTGATTACTGCCGCTACAAAAGATCAAGCAGCAATGGAGCTGAAAAGCTTAGGTCACGGCTTGTTTACTTATTTGATTAGCCAAGAAATAGCCAACAAAGAGTCAGATAAATCCATTACTGCGCACGGCATCGCAGAAAATATCGCCAAAACCTTACCTAAATTATCTAAAGAAATGTTGGGTTCGAGTCAAGAGCCTACTGCTTATACAAGAGGCGATGATTTTATGTTGACAAATTTGGGTGATAATAAAAAATAGTTTTTCAAACAGCAGGGGCTATTGATAATACTTTCGCGGTCTCACTGGCTCTTTCTTTTGTCGTAAATGTGGTTCGACCGTTCGACAAGTTTGCATCTCACCACGAACGGCATCATTGTATTGTGCTTTAGCTATATTAAAGAATAAAGACGAGATTGATGGGCTTTCCATCTTATGGCACTAGCTATGTACTACTCCTTTCTTAGCTAGAAAATGTACACTATTTATTACAGAATAACGGATAACATCCCTTGAAGGGATGTTATCCGTGCTGAAATGGCAACTATACGGTTTTTAAATCAAATCGGAGTAAATTCAAAACTCAATTGATTCAGGCGCGACGCGGATCATTTCATCAATACTGGTTAAACCAGCAGCAACTTTTTCAGCGGCACTTAAACGTAAGGGGCGCATCCCTTCAGCAATGGCTTGTTTTTGCAACATGGCGGTATCACAATTTGAGGTCATTAATTTTTTTAGAGTAGGGGAATTGGTGAATATTTCATAAATCCCGATTCTACCCAAATAGCCTGTCTGACGGCATTCTAAACAACCGACCGCTTCATAAACTTGCTCAGGTTTTTTAGCTTTAAACGGTGCGATTAAATTAAACCATTGTTCATCTTCAATAGAGACTGACTTTTTACACGATTTACATAATAACCGTAACAAGCGTTGTGCCATGACACCTAATAAGGTTTGTTGAATTAAATAATCGGGAACGCCAATATTTAATAAGCGGGTAATAGCGGAGGGTGCGTTGTTGGTGTGTAAGGTAGAAAATACTAAATGCCCAGTGAGTGAAGCTTGGATTGCCATTTCAGCAGTTTCTAAATCTCGAATTTCGCCCACCATAATAATATCAGGGTCTTGGCGCATTAAGGTACGAATGCCACTGGCAAAGGTTAATCCAATACTCGTATGTACCTGCATTTGATTAAAACTGGGTTCGATTTGTTCAATCGGGTCTTCAACGGTGCAGAGATTTATTTCCGAGGTGGACAGATGTTTTAGGGTGGAATATAGCGTGGTGGTTTTTCCCGAACCTGTTGGGCCTGTGACTAAAATAATGCCGTGCGAATGTTGAATCATTTTGTTCCAAATATCTTGTTCACGGTGATTGAAACCGAGTTGTTGATAGTTGCGCAATAATACTTCTGGGTCAAAAATCCGCATGACAATTTTTTCGCCAAACGCGGTGGGCATGGTTGATAACCGTAATTCAATTTCTTTTTTTTGTGAGCTTTGGGTTTTAATACGTCCATCTTGTGGTAGACGTTTTTCAATAATATTCATTCTGCCCAAAATTTTTAACCGACTCATTACCGCGCCCATAATGGCAGCAGGAAGTTGATAGACATCGTGCAGTATGCCATCGATTCTAAAACGCACATTACCCATTTTACGGCGTGGTTCAATATGAATATCACTGGCGCGTAGATCAAAAGCGTATTGCAATAACCAGTTGACTAAATTGACGATATGCTGATTATTGGCATCGAGATCAGTGGCTTTACCTAGCTCAACTAATTGTTCAAGATTGTAAATATTGCTGGTGGATTTATCGGCTGAATTATCGGTCGCACCTTTTAAGGATTTAGCAAACGCGTAAAATTCGCCTAAATAGCGGGTAATCTCATCAGGATTAGCAAACACACGCTTGATTTGCCCCTGTTGAATTTTAGCCACATCAACTTCCCAACTGCGAATATAGGGTTCGGCGGTGGCAATAATGATTTCATCTTTACTGACATGAAGTGGCAAAATTTTATAGTTTGTCGCATAGGCATGACTGTAAATTAAAGTCACGGCTGCGACATCAATCTTTAATGGATCGATGTAGTAATAGGGTAGACACACTTTTTTAGCTAACCAGCGTGTCAGCTCTTCTAGGGTAAAAGGTTTGCTAAATTGGGTTTGATCAGTGACCCCGCATTCAATCAGCACGTTTAACGGATGCTTTTTTTGGCTTTTTGAACTAGCACCATAATGTAGACATTTTTCATAATCGCCTGCGGAAATTAGATTGTCTTCTTGTAGCCAATGTAGCACTTGGTGAATGCTTAATTTAACGTCTTTTGGCTGGTTAGCATTATCTGTATTGAGCATCGTCTATCGCTTGTTTTTGAAGGGTGTATCATTATAGTTACGAATTCCATACGAAAGTATCGTGTGGTCATCTAAACGCTTCAACGCAAACTGCTGTTTCGGCAGAGCCTAGACAGACTGACATTCGCTCGGCGTTCGTATAGCACTGCTAACTCTCAGTGCTTCTTTTAAAATGTTTTCGCTGGCGTTTACATCGCGGTCTTTTTTCAAACCGCACACCAAATTTTCGTTTTTCCAGCCACAACAGGAACACGTTTTAGAACTGGCAAACCATCTATCCACTTTGACCACTTCTTTACCATACCACGCCGCTTTGTAACTGAGTGTTGAGTAAAATTCAGCAAAAGAAGCGTCGCTAATGGATTTTGCCAGCCGATGATTTTTCACCATACCTGCGACGTTTAAATCTTCAATCGCAATAAAATCGTATTCATTCACCAGTTTAGCAGTGATTTGGTGAATGAAGGTTTTACGTTGATTAACGATGTTGTTGTGAATTCGAGCAACGTTTAACGTTGCCTTTTTGCGACGCAACGAACCTTTCTTTTTATGTGAAAGATGACGCTGCGCTTGTTTTAATTCCGCTTGGCTCTCGCGGAAATATGTTGGGTTTTCAACGGTTAAACCATCACTGCCAGTTAAAAATGTTTTGAGTCCAATGTCTAAACCGATGGTTTTACCTGTTTTAGGCTTGTGGATAATCTCCATTTCAACCAATACCGAGGCAAAGAATTGACCACACACGTTTTTAGAAACCGTCACCGACATGAACTTACAATCTACAGGTACGATGCGGTCTACAATCAGTTTCACCTTGCCTATTTTTTCCAGTCGAATGCTTGAATCGTTCAGCGTGAACTTTTGATTAGGCAGCCGATAACTTTGATGCGAATCACGGTTTTTAAAACACGGTCTACCGATTTTCTTTTTGCGAGTTTTGGAAAAGTAATTTTTCTTGAACGTTTTAAAATCCATTTCTTTTTGTTGCAATGCCGCTGCACTGACTTCGTTCATCCACTCAAACTTTTTCTTGAGCTGTGTGGTGCTTAGCGGTTGTTCTTGTTCCGTTAGATTTTTATCAAAGTTGTTGGACACTTCAACATTATGATTCCACACAACACGCACACAGCCCCTCGTCTTATTCAATAAGATTTGCTGTTGTGCTGTCGGATAAAGCCTATATTTAAAGGCTTTGAGTGTCGTCATAATTACTGTAAATGTCTATGAATTACTATAGTTTATGCAAAAGAATACTATACTCGCTGGTTATAATTTGCAAGTCATCTGTAAGGCTGTGTAACACCAAACTAAAAGAGAGATTTTATGAGCATTGCCAATGAAACACCAAAAATTAATGTCACATCGGCAGAGATTTTAAATATTGAATCCTATATTCAAAGGAAAAATACCGCTGTCTTAACCATTATGTTTACCGACATTAAAGGCTTTACCGAACTGAGTGAACAAAAAGGCGAACAGTACGCGACTCAGTTTAGAATGAAACATGATGAAATTTTAACCAACATTATTGAACAAGATCATGCGGGTTTAATCATCAAGTTTATTGGTGATGCGGTAATGGCGGTTTTTTCTGAACCCAGTATTGCAGTGGAACGCGCTCTGCAAATTCAGCAACGCTTGAATGAATTTAACGTCTCACAACAAGAGTTTATGCCTATCAATGTGCGTATTGGCTTACACATGGGGCAAGTGTCCATTGCCAACACCCTGCAAGCCGATGTGTTTGGTCGTCATGTCAATAGAGCTGCCAGAGTTGAAAGTTTAGCCGATGGTGGACAAATTTATTTAAGTTACCCTGTTTTTGATAGCGCGAAAGGTTGGCTCACTAGCTATAAAGATTTACTGTGGCAAAATCACGGGCGGTATCGGCTAAAAGGTATTGAGGAATCGATTGAAATTTACGAAGTTATTAGTCGTAACAAAGGCGTACCAAAACCGCCGCTACATGGGCATAAAGAAAAGACAGTTTCTAAGCTAGCGGTCAGTATATTGTTGGTGCTAGTCGCCGTTTCTATTGTTACTTTGGCAGCCATTTTTTATTATAAAAATACCAGCAGCGTTTATTTTGTGCGTTTTTATCCTGATGCCATGTATCTGGATAATTCCCAACCCATTGCCTTGGCAGGGCAAAAAACAGATCAATCCAGACAAGTCATTACCGACATTAAACGCGGCAAGCACATCGTGCATTATGAGGTCACAAAGTCAGATCGTTATTATGCGGAGTTGGCTATCAACAGCGGAATCAATAACGTTGAATTAAAATTCAAAGAACTGCGATTGCCCAGCCTGAAAAAATTCGTTTCAGCATTAGCGAAGGAAAATAAGTTATCCGCAACAGAAAATTTTAATTATCAACTCTATGGGTATAACGGCGAAAAAATCCCCATGACTGGTGAATTAAGCCTACAAATAACCAGCTACCCTGATGACAAAGACAGAGGTTTAATTCATGACCAGTATGCAGGTTCACTGAAAATAAATGATAAAGTTTATACTATTGCCCAGCAATCATTTACCCACAAACGTTCCGACACCGAAGCAAAACGCATTGAACCTGTGTTGATTTACCAAGATGAATACCACGCTTATTATTATAAGTATTACGCTTATCAAACCACCTTTGATGCTGAGATTTATGCGGTGTTTAAGCCCGTTGTAAATCAATAAGTTAATTATTTTTGCCATTTTTTAGCTTCAATTGGGGTAAAAACTCACGGAGATTTATACGCTAAGTCTTGAGAAAAAGCGGGCTTGAAAGTGCTACCAACACAATAAATCCTAACCGATTAACTTAAGGGCATCTCTAAAAATAACTCTGACAATGCGATAATAAACTCACTTGAATCCAAGCAATACATCTCCGATACTCATTTTTACCTCTGCTTGAATGTGTTAATAGATAGCGTTAGTGGGAGGTTATCTGGACATTGACACAGTACCCAAGTCACCTCAGTATTGTACCATCCACGATTATCAAGCGAATAAAGATAAGTCGGCGTGCAAACTTTGGTTTGTAATCCTGTAGCTTCGATGTGGTGAAACGGAATTGAGGGAATTTGTGCTGATAGCCCTCGATTTCACTACTTTACATCGAGGCTACTTGCTAGGTTTTACAGCGACATTACTACGTTACATCATTTTTTGTTATTCATATTGAGAAAGTAATTTTTTAATGAAATCACTGTATTCTTCTTTCATTGGAAGTTCAAAATCTGTTTTTATTACCTTTCTCGTTGTTATGACTTCCATGTTATTTATAGGATTAAATCCCTTTTTTTCTTCCTCAATCCAGTAAAATCCTACACCTCTTTTTTGCCAATTCGGTAGCTCATTGAAATTAATTCCACGGATGAATAGTAATTCATTTTTGTCAGCGACTGATTTTCCTTCAAGATATAAAGTTGCTTTTTCTTGGGTATAATTTTCTTTTCTTAGCATCCAATAGCAATGTGCGTTTAAGGCATTTCTATGAGCATCCTCATTTCGCCACCTAAAATAATCAACAACTGTTTTTTTATTCGGTAGTTGACATATTCTGCAATCGAACACTGCAATATCTTGAAGTAATAAACTAAATTTCGCTGAGGCTTCACCAGCTAAAATTGAGTTATATTTCCTCAATTTACGCTTAAAAATATCAATATTTAAATCAAATAATAAAGAGATTTCATCACTTTCAGAAAATCCATACATAACCTTGAAACCACAATTCATTAAATGCTTGGTTGTTTCAACCATTAAATCACGAAATTTAATATCAAATGGAGCTTCAAATTTACATTTATCTTTTGTCAGTTTCGTGAAACTTCTGCCGTCTACACGAGCAACCATATAAATATCAGGAAGTACGCTATGGTCATGAGCGGTTTCATACACACGCATCATGTCATCCAGTTCATTAAACTTCATTTTTCCAATCCGTTACAACTAATTTGTTTTCCAAATAATCAACATAATATAGTTCATTATATCCCTCTGAAAATGTAGGTAATTCTATTTTTTTGTAAGTACCCAAAATACCAATATCTGGTATTACCTCTGATTCTTTTCTAAGCTTATTCCATTTCATTGAACGCGCTATATCAATTTTAAAATAGTATCCAATAATTTTAAAATTATGAGGTTTTATTTTATCAATGTATGTCTTGCGTTTTTCGACTGAAAAATTTGTATTATCAATAACCATTTTCATATTTGTTTCAATACAAAAATCAATCAGCTTTGCTTCTCTATTTTTTGTTTTTAACAAATCATTGCTTATTCTAAGATGTGAATTAAAGAAATTCGCTTTATAAAATGTGGACTTTCCACTTGCTTGCAAACCAATAAATATTATCGCTTCCATTATATTTAACCTAAATTTGCATCGTTCCAACGCTCTGCGGATGATCCAGCGTCTTCTTAGATTGCCAAGCGACACAACGCTAGAGCGTTGTCAGACGAGTTCCCACGCTGGAGCGTGGGAACTATGCGTAATTACAAATCTAAAGTTTGTACTCCAAAAATCTACTAATGAGTTTTAAGACTCTGAACCAGATTCAGGTTTGTTGGTCTCAGCGGGTGGAGTAAATTCTACAACGGGAGCAGGCTGTTCAACGGCTTTTGGTTCGTTGACAGGTTCAGCGCGTTCAACTTTTTCGATACGTTCAGCAAATTCACTATTGTATGAACGAGCAGGTGCGGGACGTGGTTCACTTGCAACCGTTTCAGTGCTTGATGATTCATCACCATTAGAGGGTTGTGCATCGCCGTCTAACTCAGGTTTTTTGTAGTTAGGATTACGCGGTCTTCTGCGGTTTGGTCCTCTGCGAGTGTTATTTTTTCTTTCTGGTTTAAGTGCATCAGTCGCTATCGCTAGCTCAGTATCGGGACTGGACACCAATTCAACAACAGAATCGACTTCTGGAATAGTAGCTGTTGATGGCACAGTAACGACTTCATTGCTTACACCCGCTTCAACGGCAGGGATTGGCGCGAGATTAGCTCTGACATTACGACCAGGACCTCGTTGTTGGCGATTAGGGCGTGGCTCTTGGTTTTGCGCTGTTTGTGGTTCTTGTGCTGGGTTTTGTGGGTTTTTATTTTTACTGTTACCCCGTCGATTATTGTTATTACGACTTCTGTTTGCTTGAGCTTCGGGCTGAGGGGGTTGTACTTTTTCGACCACAGTTGGTGCGGATACAGTGACTTCTGGCTCAGGGATTTCGACGTAATTGACCAGTTTGTTCCAAAAACGTTTGATTAAGTTAGCCGCTTCATTTTTATTTTGTGCGGGTGCAGGTGAATCGTGCATGAATTCTTTAACGGCCGCTTTTTCAAACGGTTGTCTGCTTTGTTGGGCAAACTCTGGAATGGTGATCTCTTCGGCTTTAATTTGTAAGTAACTGGGTTTTTCGTCTCCAGTTTCTTTCTCTTTGATGCGCTCGATGTCGTAAGCGGGGGTTTCTAAATGTTTGCTAGGCAAAATAACAATGCCAACTTTCAGACGGTTTTCAATTTGTTCGATGACACTGCGTTTTTCATTGAGCAGAAAGGTCGCGCATTCAATCGGCAAATGGGCAATGACTTTTTCAGTGCCTTTTTTCATCGCTTCTTCTTCAATCACGCGCAATACTGACAGCGCGACTGATTCAACATTACGAATCGTGCCTTGACCTTTACAGCGAGGACAGGGCAGTTGTGAGGCATCACCTAACGAAGGACGCATCCGTTGCCGCGACATTTCCAATAAACCAAACCGTGAGATACGGCTGGTTTGAATTCGCGCACGGTCAATTTTAAGCGCGTCACGCAAATGATTTTCGACAGTGCGCTGATTTTTGTTGGACAACATATCGATAAAGTCGATAACAAACAAACCGCCTAAGTCGCGTAACCGTAGTTGTCTAGCGATTTCATCGGCAGCTTCTACATTGGTATTTAACGCTGTTTCTTCAATATCACTGCCTTTAGTAGCGCGGGCGGAGTTGATGTCGATGGAGGTTAAGGCTTCGGTGTGGTCAATGACAATAGAGCCGCCAGACGGTAGCGATACTTCACGCCCATAAGCGATTTCAATTTGTGCTTCAATTTGATAGCGGTTAAACAGCGGCACAGAATCTTGATACAGTTTTGCTTTGGGCAAAAAATGCGGCATGACTTGTTTTAAAAACTTTTGTACCAGTTTAAAACTATCTTCGTTGTCGATTAAAATTTCATCGATATTGCCGCGTAAATGATCGCGTAAGGCGCGAATGATGACGTTGCTTTCTTGAAATACCAAAAACGGTGCAGATTGTTCTTTCGCGGTACGGTCTATGGCTTCCCACAACTGCATTAGATAATTTAAGTCCCATTGCAATTCTTCGGCATTTTTACCACAGCCAGCCGTTCTGACAATCAATCCCATATTTTCAGGGATTTCTAACGAAGCCATAACTTCGCGTAAATCACTGCGGGTTTCGCCTTCAATACGGCGTGAAATACCGCCTGCTTTGGGATTGTTGGGCATTAATACCAGATAAGTACCTGCCAAACTGATATAAGTCGTTAATGCCGCGCCTTTATTACCGCGTTCTTCTTTTTCAATTTGAACGACAATTTCTTGACCTTCACGAATCAAGTCTTTGATATTAGGACGACGACCTTCTTCCGCGCCTTCTTGGGCATGACGATACAGCGGGGAGATTTCTTTAAACGGTAAAAATCCTTGCTTTTCAGAACCATAATTGACAAATGCAGCTTCTAAGCTGGGTTCTACACGGGTGATAATGCCTTTGTAAATATTGGATTTTTTTTGTTCTTTTGATGGGATTTCAATGTCAAAGTCGTATAACTTTTGACCGTCTACCAAGGCGACTCGCAGTTCTTCCGCCTGCGTAGCGTTGATAAGCATTCTTTTCATTCAATGTTCCTTGTAGTGTCCTGCTCCACTTTTAGATTTTACTGAGTTGACTGGTTTTTATCATCGTTAAGTTAAGTGTACTCATACAGAGCGATAGGGTTGATTCATAATGACTTATGGCTGAGTTTTTATGGTTTTATTCCATTATCTGGGCGTTGTATGATTCTTTGAGTGTTAAACAACTCAAGACAACTGACAGATATACTAAGTCAATATTTTTCCAGTCTTGCTGGTAAATTCTGCTTTAAAACAGGAGTTATTTGTGTGTCTAGGGGGTCGAACGACGAACCCGAAATTCTTGTTGTTTGAAGTGCGTATGGCAGCTTCATGGTGTTATGTTAAGTCGGTTTAGCGGGGGGTTATTAAAAACACACCGAATAAACAGCTACTCATCAACGTCAACATTCAAGCGATTTTTTACAAAATCGTCTAACTAAATTCTTTTGAGCGTTTAAAGTTTGGTTTGAGCCTTTTCCGACCACCGCTATGTTACTTATTAATGCTTATTTTTCCAAGCATTATATTGGTTTAACGGCTTGTTAATTGCTTATTTTTGACGGTTATTGCATTGTGGTTAACTAATCAATCGCCAGTTCAGCAATGTCTGCTTGAATTCTGGCGATAACAGCAACCACTTCTGCAAGTCAGTGAGTTTACAACTCCCGCGTCGCGCTAAATTTAATATCGGGCCAGCGTTCTTCGGTGAGTTGCAAATTCACCCGACTGGTCGCTAAATAAACCAAATAGCCACCGCCATCTTCTGCTAAATTATCAAAGGCTCTATTTCTAAATTCTTCCAATTTGGCAGGCTTATCGGAACTAACCCAGCGCACGGTGGAAATGCCGATAGTGTCATAAACACACTCGACGTTGTATTCACCTTTGAGTCGAAACGCGGTAACATCAAACTGCAACACACCGACCGCGCCTAAAATTAAATCGTTATTTTTTAATGGTCTGAATAACTGAGTCGCGCCTTCTTCGGTTAGCTGCACTAAGCCTTTTTGCAGTGCTTTCGCTCTTAATGGGTCTTTTAAAATCACGCGGCGGAATAATTCGGGGGCAAAATAAGGAATGCCGCCGTATTTTAGCGTTTCGCCTTGGGTAAAGGTATCGCCGACTTGAATCGTGCCGTGATTATGCAGACCGATAATATCGCCAGCGTAGGCTTCTTCGACTGCCTTACGGCTATCTGCTTGGAAAGTAATCGCGTTAGACACTTGGACTTGCTTACCTAAACGGGCATGATACATTTTCATGCCTTTATCAAATTTACCCGAACAGACACGCAAAAACGCCACGCGGTCACGGTGTGAAGGATCCATATTGGCTTGAACTTTAAATACAAAACCTGTGAATTTATCTTCTTCGGGCAAGACTTCGCGTTGTTCAGCTTTGCGTGGACGAGGGGAGGGAGCGTATTCAGCAAAGGCATCCAGTAATTCCAAAATACCAAAGTTATTAATTGCTGAACCGAAAAACACGGGGGTTAATTCACCTGCTAAATAATCAGGCAAATTAAATTCATGACTCGCGCCTTTGACTAGCTCAATTTCATCGCGCAATTCTTCGGCTTGGTATTTCAATAACTCATCCAATTGCGGATTATTCAAACCTTTAATAACGGTAGCTTCGGCAATTTTGCCGCCATGTTGTGCGCTGAACAAATGGATTTCATCTTTATACAGGTGATAAACACCTTTGAAACGCTTACCCATACCGATAGGCCAAGTCATCGGCGCACATTTAATTTTTAACACGCTTTCCACTTCGTCCATCAGTTCAATCGGTTCGCGTCCTTCGCGATCTAATTTATTGATGAACGTTAAAATCGGCGTGGTGCGTAAACGACAGACTTCCATTAAATTAATGGTGCGTTCCTCTACACCTTTGGCAACGTCGATGACCATTAATGCAGAATCGACCGCCGTCAAAGTGCGATAAGTATCCTCAGAAAAATCCTCATGACCAGGGGTATCAAGTAGGTTCAGCACACAGCCTTTATGCTCAAACTGCATCACAGAAGTCGTCACTGAAATACCGCGTTCTTTTTCCATTTCCATCCAGTCGGAAGTCGCATGACGCGCCGCTTTACGTCCTTTCACTGAACCTGCTAATTGAATTGCACCGCCAAACAATAATAGTTTTTCGGTGATGGTGGTTTTACCCGCGTCTGGATGAGAAATAATGGCGAAAGTACGGCGACGTTGCAGTTCTGAAAGCGATTCGGACATGGTGGTTTTTTAAAAAATTTAGGAATAATGGGGAAATTATAACTGATGTTACTCGCTGTCCACGAAAAACAAGGAAGTAAGAAGGCGTTGGTGCATAAATCCCCCGACTGTATGTAAATAGGGCAAGTAAGCACGATGCGCAAGTTCTACGGCAATAGCGGCGGCTAAGATGGTTTTTCCTACGCCGCCTTTACCCATTAGCATCACCAAACCGTTTGCCGATAAAAACGCTGGGCAGAAATATTGCCCACAAGTCTAATCAAGCCGAAAAAGACGATCCACAGCCACAAGTTGTGGTCGCATTTGGATTGCGAATTACAAACTGTGAGCCTGATAAATCTTCTTTATAATCAATTTCTGCACCAGTTAAATACTGAATGCTCATTGAGTCAATTAACACAGTCACGCCGCCGTTGACTACGCTGGTATCGTCTTCGTTGACTTCTTCATCAAAAGTAAAGCCATACTGAAAACCAGAACAGCCACCGCCTGACACATAGACGCGCAATTTTAGATTGTCGTTGCCTTCTTCAGCAATGAGTTCACCGACTTTTGCCGCTGCGCTGTCAGTAAAAATAATGGGATTTGACATAAAAACTCTCTATATATTTGAAATTAAAATAAAACTGGTTATTACCAAGTATTATAATCAAGATTTATGGATATAGTGCTAATATTCTTAATCCTAAGTCTTCTTGCAAATTAAATAGTAAATTCATCACTTGCACGGCTTGACCTGACGCGCCTTTGACTAAATTGTCGATGACTGATAACACCACGATAGTGTTGCCACCTTGCGGTTGATGAATGGCAATTTGACAGTTATTGCTACCTCTGACATCACGGGTGCTGGGATGCGCACCTCGCGGCAAGACATCAACAAAGGTTTCGTGTTGATAGCGTTGCTCATAAAGGGCTTGAATATCGTCAACACTGGCGGTTAACTGACTGTACAAAGTCGCATGAATGCCGCGAGTCATCGGTGTTAAATGCGGTACAAACGTTAAATTGACCGATTTTCCAGCCGCTAAACTCAGACCTTGAGTAATTTCAGGCAAGTGCCGATGTCCACTGACTCCGTAGGCTTTAAAACTTTCGCCTACTTCGCTCATTAAACCAGTCAGTTCGGCTTTTCGTCCCGCGCCACTGACACCAGACTTCACGTCGGCAATTAAATTGCTCACATCAATCAAGCCATTTTCAAGCAATGGCAAAAAGCCCAGTTGTACGGCGGTAGGGTAACAACCTGCACAGGCAACCAACCGCGCTTGTTTAATTGCCTCACGATGAATTTCAGGCAAACCATACACCGCTTCGGCGATTAACTCAGGGCAGGCGTGTTCCATGCCGTACCAATGACTCCATTCAGCCGCATCTTTTAAACGAAAATCTGCCGATAAGTCGATGACTTTCACGCCACGCGCCAATAATTGTTCCGCCATTAACATCGCTGTGCCATTGGGAGTAGCAAAAAATACCACATCACAGTGGGCTAAGGTTTCCAACTCTGGTGCAGTAAACAGTATATTGATAACACCGCGTAAACTCGGATAGACAGCATCCACTCGCGTTCCTGCATCAGCGCGTGAAGTTACCACAGCAACCTCTACTTCTGGATGCAATGCTAAAATCCGCAACAGTTCAACACCCGTATAACCTGTTCCTCCCACAATACCTGCACGAATCATTTTTTATCCTAATTGAAAATTTCTAAAAACACAGGAGTTCAATAGCTTTAGCTATTGGAAAAACAGCTAAAGCTGTTTTACTCCTGCTGTTATGTAAACTCCAGCATATAATAACCGCATTCACTTTTTTTCAGAACGTAACTTATGATGATTCCAGAATTCATGCAGGCGATTGAAGTCGAAGCTGACAGTTTGCAATTAACTGCTCGACTGATGCCTAAACCTGCTAGTCATCAAGTATTAATTAAAGTTGCTGCCGCTGGCGTTAATCGCCCCGATATAGCGCAACGTAAAGGCTTGTATCCACCACCTGCGGGTGCATCGGACATATTGGGATTAGAAGTTGCGGGAACAATAGTGGTACTAGGCGCGGCGGTGAGTCATTTACAAATAGGTGATACAGTGTGTGCCTTGGTTACGGGCGGTGGTTATGCGGGTTATTGTTTAGCCTCTGCCTTATTGTGCCTGCCGATACCTGAAGGTTTATCGTTTGTGGAAGCGGCTGCCTTGCCTGAAAATTTTTTTACCGTGTGGAGTAATGTATTTGACCGCGCCCATTTAGCAGCCAACGAAACTTTATTGGTACATGGAGGCAGTAGTGGTATAGGAGTCACTGCTATTCAACTGGCTAAAGCCTTTGGTGCTAAGGTCATTGTCACCGCTGGTTCAGCAGCTAAATGCAAAGCCTGTTTAGAACTAGGTGCAGATGCCGCCATTAATTATCACGAACGCGATTTTGTTGAAGTGGTAAATCAGCTTACTCAAAACAAAGGCACAGATGTCATTCTTGATATTATTGGCGGCGATTATTTTTCGCGTAATTTAAAATGTTTGGCGTATGACGGGCGATTGGTACACATTGCATTGCAACAGGGCATAAAATCGGAGATTAATCTGTTGCCCATTATGGTCAAACGCCTAACTATCACAGGTTCAACTTTACGCGCCAGAGATGACGCATTCAAAGCCGATATAGCCAATAAACTACACAAAAATGTTTGGCCGTTATTAGCAACAGGTAAAATATCGCCTGTTATTTATACCACCTTTGCTTTAGATGAAGCGGAACTCGCCCATGAACTGATGGAAAGTAGTCGGCACATTGGCAAAATTATTTTGGAGGTTTAACACCATGAACTACTGCACATTGATTTCTGCATCTGAATTGCATCATTTTATTCAATCGGACTGGGTGATTATTGATTGTCGCTTTTCTTTGGATAACAGTGAAGCGGGTAGCACTGCTTATCGACACGGACATTTGCCTAATGCCCGTTATGCGCATTTAAATAATGATTTATCGTCTGCAATTACCGATACAACAGGTCGTCATCCCTTACCCGATTTTAGATCATTGGTAAAAAAATTGGGCGCGTGGGGGGTAAGTAATCACAGTCAGGTCGTAGTTTATGATGATGCGGGTGGCGCGTTTGCAGGACGCTTGTGGTGGTTATTGCGAGCCTTAGGGCATAACAATGTGGCAGTGCTAGACGGCGGCATCAAACATTGGCAACAACAAGGCTATGAAATTACCACCACCTTACCGACCATTAAACCAGCCAGTTTTAGAGCTTATCTAAACCCCAATCTGTGGCTTACCGCTAACCAAGTTGAAAACAGCATCGCCAGAAAATCCATTAAACTCATCGATGCCAGAACCGCAGAACGCTATCGTGGCGAACAAGAACCGATTGATCCGATTGCTGGACATATTCCTTATGCCTTAAATCGTCCTTTGCCATTAAATCTGAATGCACAAGGATTATTTTTACCACCCGAACAATTACGTTCTCAATTTAGACAGCTTATTGGTTCAACAGACCCTGAAAAAGTCGTGCATTATTGCGGCTCTGGTGTGACCGCTTGTCATAATTTGTTAGCAATGGAACACGCTGGATTGACTGGCTCTAAACTGTACGCAGGTTCATGGAGTGAATGGATACGGAACAAAAATCGGGCAGTGGCTTTTATGGTCTAAGAAAACATGGCGTTAGACCACCAGACTTTCAATCATAACGGATTCCGAGCATGACACACGCACAACTACCCGTCACAATCGACAACGATACTGGCACTCTTTTTCATGAAGACAGTCAGGAAAAAATTATTGAAGAACTATTCGACACCGAAGACAATGCCGAAAAAACTAGCGGTGTGATTGCTGATTTTGTCGCCTCTTACTCCCAGCATAAAAACATCCAGCCACTTGAAGAATGGCTGAATCAAGAATTAGCCAACTACCCAGAGCTATGGCGTGATGACAAAGAACGCCAAGAAACCGCGCTACAAATCATTACCAGCGTTCAACAAGCCAACGAAACCAAAGCCGATTTAGTCGCCCACCTAGACAAAGGCAAAAGCCGTGAATCGTGGTTAGCCAAAAAAATTGAGCAAGGTGCGAGTAGTGCGGGTGTGGTTAATGTCGGTGAATATGCGCGAAGCATTGATAACGCATTAGAAAATGCAACTAAAGACATGGAAACCATGATTTTCAACAAAAAAAATGCAGAGAATATTTTAGCTGAGATAAGTAACGCCACTCACTTACACGGTTTTATTGCAGAAGCCGATTTAGCCAATCAATTCAATATCAATGCAGCTACTTCAGGTTCACCACTAAAAGCCGAAGTGCCAAGTGTTACCACGCTGGACTCGCCTGACATTGTTATTAAAAATGCAACGGGCGATGTAATAGAAAAAATTCAAGTCAAACTCTATGATCCAGAAAATGGTTTAGCTAATCTTAAGCAAAACATTAGAAGCCACGATTACAGTGATACAACGCTAGTGGTCAACAAGGAACACGTTGCCGCATTGCGCGAAGAATTTCCTGATTTAAAAATTACCAGCGAATACCAGCTTGATGGCGTAAAAATGGAAATGGGTGAATACGCCGACTACAAAAAACTACAGGAACAAGCTCAAAAAAACCAAAAAAAACCAGACCCATACGACTGGAACGATGCCAGCCGCATGAACATTGCCAAAGAAATTGGCAAAAAAGCCTTAATCGGTGCGGCGTTCAGCGCGGGTTTTCAAGGCGCGAGAATTTTAGGGCGGCGCGTCTGGAATAACCTGACAGGCAAAGAAAACCAATCCGCTAACGAAGACCTAAAAGAATTTTTTGAGTCATCGATAAAAAGCGCGGCGTGTGTCGGTGTACAAGTTGCGGTCTCTGGTGCGTTAGTGGTAGCCGTCAAAAGCGGCTGGATAAAAGCCTTGCAAGGCACACCCGCAGGGCAACTGGTTAATATTGCTTATGTTGGCTTAGAAAATTCCAAATGCTTATTCAAATTTGCTAAAGGTGAAATGACTGCCGATGAAACACTGGATGCAATGGGTAACACCACTTGCTGTGCAGTCAGTGGTATTTATGGCGCGATTGAAGGTGCGGCATTGGGTGCAAAAATCGGTGCATTAACCACCTTAAACCCTGTTGGTATCGCTATTGGTAGTTTTATCGGTGCAGTCGTCGGAGGTATCGCTGGCAGTGCCATTGCTGAACCGCTTTATCAAGGCGGTAAAGCCATTATTAAAACCGCAGCAAAAGTCATAGAATCCGCATGGCAAGGTACAAAAGCAGTAGCGAAAGGCGTGCTTAATAAGCTAACATTCGGCTTGTTTGCCTAACTTCGTTGGCTTATCGAACATAGCGAGATAACTTAACCTTACACTAACAAATGAAGAATTAAACGGCTTTTTGATTAACTAGCGTTACACTTGCACACACCAATTTTATTTCCCTAAAGGACATCATGAGACCTATCAAATTTGATTTACCGCTGAACGGCACACGCATTGCTACCTTAGAGCAACTGGAAGAGAATTTAACCCCTGAGATTTTTGTGTCGTTTCGTTCAGGAAAATTAGCTAAATGGTTGCGAGCGCGTTCGTTGGACGAACAAGCTGGAGCGGTTGAGGCGTTGCTTGCTGCGGATGTTCAAGATGAAGTGCAACTGTTTATAAAGTTATGTGAAGTATTTGAACGTGAAGTTGATGAAGATATTGCGAGTGATATGATTGAAGACTATAAAACTTTATTGGCTTCATCAAGTAATACCACCCCTGAAAAGATAAACGAAATTCAACAAACTGAATCGCCCGAAGAAGACAAAACTCAGCAAGCTGAATCGGAATTTGAAGATAATGAACCTGCCGAAGATTTAAGCGAGGCACAACTCAAATTACTTGAAGAGGGTAATAAAGCGCAATGTATTCAAATAGCAACTCAGCCTAAGTTATCAGAAAAAGTACAGAATAAGTTGCTGGAAAATGATGCAGAATCGGTATTAGTTGCTTTAGCCAGCAATCCTTGTTTAGTTGAAGAAATACAAGCTAAATTAGCGGTTATAGGCTCACCAGAAGTAAGAAAGTCATTAGCTACAAATCTAAGACTTGATGAAAAACACCAAAACTATTTGGCAACCGCAGGTAACTCAGATGTGAAATGTAAGTTAGCTGAGAATCCATCTATAACCTCTGCGATTCAATCCATATTGGTAGGCGACGAAAACTGGGCAGTTAGAAGAGATTTAGCTAAAAACTCGTCACTTGATATAGCCTGTCAAACTAAGTTGGTAAAAGACGAAGATATTGATGTCAGAATTGCTCTCGCAAGTAATCCCGTTCTTACAAAGGATTTACAACAGCAACTCTTTAGTAAAGGCGATAGTAAGGTCATAGTCGTTCTAGCCAAAAATCCTTCTTTGATCGAAGCATTAATGTCTAAATTAGTAACTGCTGATTCAAGTGTTAGAGAATCGTTAGCAGGCAATCCTTCACTTAAACTTGAGCAACAAGCAGAATTAACCAATACGGGTGATGATTATGTCCGTATTGCATTGTTCTATAATCCATCAATTGATGCTGCACTAAAGAAAAGAGTTATAGCGTCTTTTAAAGAATCTGATTTAAGCTATTTGGAAAGAGAACTCGAGAGAGCTGAGAGACGTGTAGAAGAGAGAGAAAAAGAAGATGATGAAGCATACAGGAAATTGTCTGATTATGGTTCTTCTGGATTGTTTTGGTCTGAGAAAAAACGTGAAGAATTAGAAAAAGCTTATCAAAGAACATCAGTCCGTCGTGACGAAGCTATTTGTAAAGCGTCTGATATAACAAAAAAAGTCAGCAAACTCAAAGCTATCCTTGAATTGCAAACCAAATAAATCAAGCAACCCGCATGAAGCTTGCGGAATACGGGGCTTTTTGTGATGATGCCACTATTATTCCCCGTGTTCCTCTATATTCCACACAGGCTTGCTGATTAAACACAATAACGATTACTCGCGCCGCTGGAGATTAATAAAAACGGCTTTTTCGACACATTGATTAGGCAGCTTCACGCGGCAAAACCTCACGTTCAATAGCGGGTAAAACGGTTTGTTTGGCTAAACATAAGTCATAAGCGGTTTGTAGATTTAACCAAAATTGTGCATCTCCACCAAAGTAACGTGCCAAACGCAAAGCGGTATCAGGCGTAATAGCACGGCGTTCTTTGACAATTTCGTGCAGACGGGTCGCTGGAACACGCAAGGCTTGAGCCAGTGCGTTGACGCTCAGATTAAGTGGCAGTAAAAATTCTTCACGCAGAATTTCTCCTGGATGAATAGGACGTAGTTCACCTAGATAGGTATCAGCCACGTCTGAAAAGTCGAGGTTAGTCAAATCTTCGGTGCGAATAGTCATAGTTAGTCCTCAGTGATAATCAACGATTTCAACGTTATAGGCGTTACCTTCCTGAAAAGAAAAGCACAGCCTCCATTGGTCATTAATCCGCAGGCTAAATTGACCAACACGGTCGCCGCGCAAAGCTTCTAAGCGATTGCCAGGCGGCACACGCAAATCATCAACCCGTGCCGCTTGATCTAACAATGCCAGTTTTCGCCGTGCCACTTGCAACACATCGGGCGGAAGTTTACGCACTCGTTGATTGGCAAAGACGGCAGCAGTGGTTTTGTCAGCGAATGTTTTAATCATGGCTGAGATAATATTACGTTATGCGTAATACTTCAAGTCTTGCACCATTGACAAGATTTATAAATTAGCCTAAAAACCTCATACCTTTCTAAACACAGAGAAGCTCATGACTAACGCCGAAACCCTGTACAGCAATATCCGCGCTCACATCGAATCCAATTACCCGCTGTTGTATCTGGTCACGTTTGAAGAACAACAAGCCGATGCACTGATTACCCGACTTGCTGCCGAAGATAAACGCAAAATCTTTGAATGGAACTTAGCGCGGGGCGTGGTGAGTTTTGACCATAAACAACCCTTAATCGACTATCAAGATTTAGCCAAAACGCTGGAAAACTGGTTAAACGATGAACTAACGCACCATTTTTTAATTATCAAAGACGCACACTTAGCCATTGCTGATAATGCCTTAGTCATTGCTCGATTAAAAGCCTTAGCCAATAAACTATTAACCGATGAAGACAGCAATGCCACCTTGATTTTGGTTTCTTCGCAAGCCTGTATTCCACCTGAGTTGGAAAAGTTTATCACCCTGTTTGAGTTACCCTTGCCAGATACTGACAGTATTCGAGACATTATTAAAAACTTTGTGAATCGTTTGGATGAAACCATTGATGATAAAGCACTCAATGAACTCACACTGGCATTTCGTGGCTTATCAGAGCATGAAATCACCCAATTACTCTATCGCGGTTTTCAACAGGATGGTTCAGTCGGTAGTGAAGATGTTGAGCTGGTGTTAAAAGAGAAAGAACAAATCATCAAAAAATCGGGCATACTCGATATGGTGTCAACGGCTGAACAACTGGATAATGTTGGGGGTTTAGCGCATTTAAAAACATGGTTAAAACAAAAAGCTCATATTGTTCACAACCTAACAGAAGCCAAAGCATTTGGTGTAGATGATCCCAAAGGCGTGATGATAGTCGGAATGCCTGGGTGCGGTAAAAGTTTAACAGCTAAAGCCACAGCATCATTATTTAAACTACCATTATTACGTTTAGATGTCGGCTCATTAATGGGTAAATATGTCGGTGAAAGTGAAGGCAATATGCGCCGTGCTTTACAATTGGCAGAAGCGGTTAGCCCTTGCGTGTTATGGGTCGATGAATTGGAAAAAGCTTTTGTTGGTATCGGCAGTGGCGGTGCAGGTTCAGAAGTTGCCACACGGTTATTTGGTTATTTTTTAACATGGATGCAGGATAAAACAGGCACAGTATTTGTGTTAGCCACTGCCAATGATATTTCCGCATTACCGCCTGAGTTATTACGCAAAGGACGCTTTGATGAAATTTTCTATGTCGATTTTCCTACACAAAATGAACGCGAAAATATCTTTAACATTCATTTGAAAAAACGCTTAGAAAAACAAGGCAAGTCTATCAATCAAATTAATATCAAACAACTGGCTGAAAAAACTGATGGCTTTTCAGGCGCAGATATTGAAGCGGTGGTAAAAGAAGCGATTGAAGTGGCGTTTGTGGCTAATCGCGCAGATTTGACGACAGCGGGGTTGATTCAGGTTATCGATAATACGCATCCTTTGAAAGTAGTGATGAAAGATAAGGTGCAGGAATATCAGGATAAGTTTAAGAATTTGAAGATTAAGGCTGCTTCTTAAGCATTCAAAATACCACAGGAGTATAGGCTTTGCTTGCACTCCTTAGTTTTTACATTAGAATCCACTCTGCACTTGTTATTTGATAGCGTTGCCATTACATTCAGTAACAGGTCAATTTTTAATCATCTCTTTAAGGAATCAAACACCATGAGTTTAAATACCGCAATTACCCAGACAGCGTCCAGTACGCTGGCAACCAATAAAGTGTTGCGCAACACTTATTTGTTATTGTCTATGACGCTATTTTTCAGTGCGATAACCGCAGGTGTCTCCATGACATTGAATCTGCCGCCTTTTGGCATGATTATCACCTTGGTTGGATTTTATGGTCTATTTTTTCTGACCTCAAAATACAGCGACCGTGCTTTAGGACTGGTTTTTACCTTTGCATTAACTGGTTTTATGGGCTTAACCCTAGGGCCGATTTTAAATATGTACATTCATAACTTCAGTAATGGACATGAATTAATCATTATGGCGTTAACTGGTACAGGTGTTATTTTCTTAGGTTTATCAGGCTACGCACTAACCACTCGTAAAGATTTCAGCTTTATGGGCGGTTTTTTACTGACAGGTGTGTTGGTTGCATTTTTAGCAGGCATTGGCGCGATTGTATTTGCCATTCCTGCCTTATCGCTCGCCGTTTCAGCAATGTTTATTTTGCTAATGTCAGGCATGATTTTATACCAAACCAGTGAAATTATTCACGGCGGCGAAACCAACTATATCCGTGCAACCGTGTCTTTATATGTCTCGTTGTACAACTTGTTTTTAAGTTTATTGCAGATATTAGGCATATTTGGCGGTGAAAGATAAAACGTATTAATGACTACCAGTCTTTTAATGGGACTGGCAGTCATGGTCAAACCAAAAAGCCCGACGATAAGTTGGGCTTTTTTTTCAGTGTTTTTCAATAAATCCCTTTATGGTAAGTGTTAAAAATTGACATTAATGTCTTCAAAAGTAGAATGAGTGGTTTATTTGCGTCTAGCCACTGCTGGATTTTTATTGTCTCCACAAAGGAAAAGATTACATGAGTCACACCCTATATACCGCGCCCGTACAGAGAGTCCAACGTTGTGAATTAGCTGTTCCTGGCACTAGCCCAGAATTTTTTGAAAAAGCCATGAAAAGTGGCGCGGATTTTATCTTTCTGGATTTGGAAGATGCGGTTGCTCCCGATGACAAATTACAAGCGCGTAAAAATATCATCGAAGCCATCAATGATTTGGACTGGAAAGGTCATGGTATAACGGTTTCCATCCGTATCAACGGTTTAGACACGCAATACATGGTGCGTGATGTCGTGGATTTAGTCGAGCAAGCAGGCGATAAAATCGACACTATTCTAATTCCTAAAGTCGGCGTTTATTCCGATGTTTATATGGTTGAAGCCATGCTCAACCAATTAGAAATGCAGCAAGGTCTGAAAAACCGCATCGGTATTGAAGCCTTAATTGAAACCGCGTTAGGCATGGCAAACGTCGAAGACATAGCCAAACAAGGCGCGTTAGGCGGACGTTTAGAAGCCCTGCATTTTGGTGTTGCCGATTATGCAGCGAGTAATCGCGCCAGAACCACCAACATTGGCGGTTTAAATCCAGATTATCCAGCCGATCAATGGCACTACGCGATTAGCCGCATGACGGTTGCCTGTCGCGCTTATGGTTTACGCCCAATTGATGGCCCGTTTGGTGACTTTAAAGACCCTGAGGGTTATAAACTGGGTGCAAAACGCGCAGCAGCATTAGGTTGTGAAGGCAAATGGGCAATTCATCCCTCACAAGTTGCCTTAGCCAATGAAGTATTCACCCCACCTGCGGCGGAAGTTGAAAAAGCCAAACGTATTTTAGTGGCGTTACAAGAAGCAGCCGCACAAGGTAAAGGCGCGGCTGCGTTAGATGGTCGTTTGATTGACGCGGCTTCTGAGAAAATGGCGAATAATGTGGTAAGAGCGGCTGAGGCGATTGCGGCAAAGACTCGTTGATTTTGTGGTAGGGTACGCGATATGCGTACCCTGTTTGGCTTAAAGTAGAGACTCCATAATGATATTAATTGAAAACCCAGCCGCACGTTTATTAGCCATTCTTGAAAAAGGCAAAACAATCCCTCCAAACGAAACCTGTGAAAATGCTTGGATAAAGATTTTAGAAACACAAAGATCGACTAATAGCTTATTTTTTACTCGTCTCGCAAAAGTAATGGAATTGACCAATCAGTCTAGCAAGCTATTGGAAAATTTAGATTTGACAGAGAAATTTAAACGAGCTAATCAACATTGGGTAAATCAAGTCAATGCTGCTTTCGTTAATCAAAAATTGAATGGTCAGTGGGAAACATTTATTAAATACATTGATGACCGTACCATAGATGGATTGACAACTGCTACAGAACATTTTGAAATGAAGCTAGCTATTAACTTAAATGTACCCCAAGCCCAAGAGAAGTTATCAGAGATTAAATCAACATTCCAAACTTTGTTGGATGATATTCTTAAAAACGAAGAGATAGATAAAGAAGTAAAGCGTTATTTAGTGCGAAGTTTACAACGTGTTATTGTCGCAATAGAAGAGCATTTTATTTCTGGCTATACACCTATTATTGAAGCGATAGAAACAACTATAGGCTATGCAGTCGTAGACAGTAAAACTCCTGAAAAAAAGGTTGTCACTGCTTTTTATGAAACAGGAATGTTTGAAAAATTTTTTACTGCGTTAAATATTATTTCCGCTCTGGTTACTTTAAGAACAGGGATTCCTCAGCTTTCAACTGACATGTTTCAATCGTTACTACCGTTATTAAAGGATTGATACAAAGCTCATCAATCATGATAGTAGCGCGATTGGGTTGTGGCTTTTTGTAACCCAACATTAAATCAATCTTGGAGTATAACAATGACAAATAAAAATTTGGTTTTTGTAGACGTTAGACGTTATCAAGAAAACGTCATTGAAACCATTCCAGACGCACCACAAGCCGCGCCTATAGCACAACAAGAATCAAAAGAACTGGCTATGACAGAAGCTGAACGTAAAAAAGCAGAGGATGTAAAACGTATCAATGCGTTTATAGATAAGCATGAATCGGTGCTTTTAAAACTGGCAAAATGAATGCTGAACCTATTTGGCTCGATAAAGCATTTGTGTTGTTGCTTCATGAAATAGCGATTAAAAGAACGGGCGGTTCTCAAGGTGTTAGAGATGAGGCGTTGCTTGATTCGGCTTTATCCCGTCCGCAAAACCTGTATCATTATCAGCAAGTCGATATTTTTGATTTAGCCGCGAGTTACGCCGAGGGTTTATCAAGTAATCATCCTTTTATCGATGGTAATAAGAGAACTGCTTTTGCCGCTGCTGGTCTATTTTTAGAATTTAACGGTTATCAACTGGAAGCCGAAAAGGACAATGAGCAAGAAGACCTATTTTTACGCTTGGCGGAAGGTAAAGTAAGCCACGAAGAACTTGCCGAATGGTATCGGCAACATGCACAAGCTTGAGCGCGTATAATGGATAAGGCGATAGTCGAAACTCACATAATAACACGTTAAATATAAGTATTTGCACCTCACCCCACAACCACCGTTTAACTTTTTATCATTCCCACGATTATAACGTGGCAACAATATACCCCCATAAGGCACACACCATGAAAGAAAAACAAGAACAACTCGCGCAACTGGTTGCGGCATTAGCCAAACATTCACAGAAAGCCACTTATACCGCTGTTGCTGGGGCTGTGGGTTTACCTGCTCGGACAGTGATGCAATTGCTGCTTAAAGACCCGCAAAGCGAGTGGGTTGTTGCTAAGCCAAGTCATCAACCAACGGGCTATTCCACTAATCAATTGCGTCCACAGCTTAAATCTAATTCGTCGGTTATCGTCTCTGCTACCGCGTTAGCCACTTGGTGGGCAAAACACCCTTCATGATTGGATGGTTACTTAAGTATCTGTGTGACACTACTATGGTACTTAATTAATGTGCATTGTGTGATAATTCCCTGAATTGGCAATTGAATTAACAGAAGTTTTTTGAAACGTGGTCAAAAGAATAATGACTACACACTTAAATAATAGGAGTTGTTATGAAATTATGTGGCTTTGAAGTGGGTTTAAATCAGCCGTTATTTTTAATTGCTGGTCCCTGTGTGATTGAAAGCGAGCAACTCGCTTTAGATACCGCTGGGTTTTTAAAAGAATTAACCACGGAATTAAACATTCCGTTTATTTATAAATCATCGTTTGATAAAGCTAATCGCTCTTCACATGAAACCTTTCGTGGTTTAGGCGTAGAGCGCGGTTTAGAAATTTTAGCGAAAGTAAAACAACAAATTGGCGTGCCTGTCTTAACTGACGTGCATGAAGATACTCCATTAGCAGAAGTTGCAAGCGTGGTCGATGTCATGCAAACCCCCGCGTTTTTGTGTCGGCAAACCAATTTTATTCAGGCAGTTGCCGCGCAAGGTATCCCTGTGAATATCAAAAAAGGGCAGTTTCTCGCGCCTTGGGATATGGCAAATGTCGCCAAAAAAGCCAAAGCCACAGGTAATCAGCAGATTATGGTCTGTGAGCGTGGCGTGTCGTTTGGGTATAATAATCTGGTTTCGGATATGCGCTCGTTAGCCGTCATGCGTGATACCGATTGCCCTGTGGTATTTGATGCAACCCATTCAGTACAATTACCTGGTGGACAAGGCAGTTGTTCAGGTGGACAACGTGAATTTGTCCCAGTGTTAGCACGCGCTGCGGTAGCTGTCGGTGTTGCAGGGATATTTATGGAAACCCATCCAAATCCTGCGGAAGCAAAAAGTGATGGTCCGAATTCATGGCCGCTACATAGAATGCGTGAGTTATTGGAAACTTTATTAATTTTAGATAACGCGGTTAAAAGCCGACCTTTCATTGAAACCACTTTATAATTACAGCCTTAATTTTATTTTTTAACCTTCGGAGCAAAACAGCACTATGAGTAAAATCGTTGATATTAAAGCAAGAGAAATTTTAGATTCACGCGGCAATCCAACATTAGAAGCGGATGTGACGTTAGAATCTGGCGTAGTTGGCAGTGCAATGGTGCCATCAGGCGCGTCAACTGGCGAGCGTGAAGCGATTGAATTGCGTGATGGCGATAAAAATCGTTATCTGGGCAAAGGCGTATTGAATGCAATCAACAACGTCAACACTGAAATCCGTGCGGCGATTGTTGGCATGGATGCAAACGATCAAGCGGCAATTGATAACGCCATGATTGCCTTAGATGGTACAGATAACAAAGCCCGTTTAGGCGCGAATGCAATTTTATCGGTGTCTATGGCTGTGGCTCATGCAGCGGCGAAAGAAGCAGGCGTTCCGTTATACCGTCATTTGAACAAATCAGGCAAATTCATCATGCCTGTGCCAATGATGAATATCATCAACGGCGGCTCACACGCGGATAACAGCGTTGATTTACAAGAGTTCATGATTTTGCCAGTCGGCGCACCAACATTCCGTGAAGCAATTCGTTACGGTGCAGAAGTGTTCCACAACTTGGCGAAAGTATTAAAAGCCAAAGGGCTGGCAACCACTGTTGGTGATGAAGGCGGTTTTGCACCGAACTTGTCATCTAACGAAGAAGCGATTGAAGTCATTTTAGAAGCCATCGAAAAAGCAGGCTACAAAGCAGGCGTTGACATCTTTTTAGGTATGGACGCGGCAGCTTCTGAATACTATGAAGATGGTAAATATGTGTTATCAGCAGAAGGCAGAAGTTTCGACTCTATCGAAATGAACGACTTCTTAGCCGCTTGGGTAGAAAAATACCCCATCATCTCTATCGAAGACGGTTTAGACCAAAACGACTGGGCAGGCTGGAAAGATCAAACTGAAAAATTGGGCGGCAAAATCCAATTGGTCGGTGATGATTTATTCGTAACCAACCCAAAAATCCTAAAAGAAGGCATTGAAAAAGGCATCGCCAACTCAATCCTGATTAAAGTAAACCAAATCGGCACATTGACTGAAACCTTGGCAGCTATCGATATGGCACACGCAGCAGGTTACACCGCTGTTATGTCACACCGTTCAGGCGAAACCGAAGACACCACCATCGCTGATTTAGCCGTTGCCACAGGCACAGGTCAAATCAAAACAGGCTCACTAAGCCGTTCTGACCGTGTTGCTAAATACAACCGTTTGATGAAAATCGAAGAAGAACTAGGCGAAGCGGCAGTTTATGCAGGTCGTAGCGCGTTTAACAAAATTTAAAACTTAACGGTTTTATTTCTCTGTAGGGTGCGCATTGCGTACCCTGCTTGGCTGTTGAAGCACGAATAACATTGTTAAAAACAAATCGCAGGAAAAGTCATGAGTACGCAACCACAATATATAACCGATGCAGACGGGCAAAAGTTGTCTGTTATTTTGCCTATCGCTGATTATCTGGAATTATTAGAAGACCTTGAAGATTTGGCAACTATTGCCGAACGCAGAAACGAAACGACTATTCCGCTTGAGGATGTTTTAACAGAACTTAATTTATGACAGCTTATCAGATTGAGTTTAAACAATCTGCTAAAAAAGAATTGGCGCAATTACCTCGGTCAGTCGCTGAAAAAATAATCGAGTGCATAAAATCATTGGCAGATAATCCAAGAGCTGATGGCTGTAAAAAACTGAGAGGAGTAAAACACGTTTACCTAATCCGAATAAACGATTACCGTGTGGTGTATTTAATAGTTGACCAATGTTTGATTGTTCAGATTATTAAAATAGGTCATCGTAAAGAGATTTATAAATAAACTGAGCGTATTTTAACCCTGTTGGGTTTCGCTATCACTCTACTCAACTTATAAGCCAAGGAAAAACTATGAGCAACGAAATTAAAAAACTTGAAGAGGAGCAGGAGTATGAGAGTATTTCTGAAAATGTCCCCCCTTCGGATATTATAGCTTTTAATGAAATGAGGTCATGTTTAGAATTAGTCCGATTGTACAGTACAAAGCAACTGGAGATTCAACCTGATTTTCAGCGCGATGTTGTTTGGCAGAGACCTGCGCAAACTAGGTTTATTGATAGTCTTACAAAACAATTACCAATCCCTAGTATGTGCATAAGTTTGGATAGTAAGACAGATAAGCGTTTAATTATTGATGGATTGCAACGAATGCAAAGCATGATTTATTTTTTGACAAACGATGACTGGGAACTTTCCAAGTTAGAGGATATAAACGAATGTTTGTCTGGAAAAAAAGTCTCTACAATTAAAAATGAATCTGATGACATTTATAAAAGAGTTCAAAATGTCATGATACCAATAACAGTTATTAGATGTGACTATTCCAAAAAGTCACATAATGAATATTTGTTCACCATATTTCACAGATTAAACTCTGGAGGTATGAGGTTAAATAATCAGGAGATAAGGAACTGTATTTACAGCGGCGTATTGAATGATTCTCTAAAAAAATTAGCGAATAGCAAAGAAACTAAGGCTTTTTTTGGACTTAGGAAAAGATTTTCCAATGAGGAAATGATACTTAGGTTTTTTGCGTTTACTGATGATTTAGAAAAATACAACGGAAAGTTAGCTAGTTTTTTAAATAACTATATGTTTGAAAATAGAACGAAAGTAGTAGGTGATAATGCTTACTTTAGTTCGTTGGAGATTGTTGAAAAAATGATTAACCAGCCCTCTAAAACATTTAGTAAAACAGTGCTTGAAGGGCTGTTATATGGTGTTTCTCAAAATATTGAAATATTAACAAATCAATCTCATGAGGAATTAAAAAGACTGTTTGAAAATTTTAAAGCATTACCAGAATACAGTCCCGAAAATTTAAAATCTGCTCTTTCTGATAAAGACAAAGTCAAAGAAAGATTACTTTCTGCTAAAAACTGCTTTGCCCTATAAACAATGAACTCTAAGCAAGATATAGAAAGTTTGCTACAAAAAATTGCGGAGCTTTATGATGCAACTCATGATGATATGGATAAAGTTCTCTATTCAAAGATAGCATTATTGGAACTTTGTGGTTGGTTAGAAATGACTTTGGACAAGATAGTATTAGAGTATGCAGAACCTAAGCTAACTAATGTCTCCAATACTAAGTATTTAAACGACAGAGTAAAGAGCATTTATAGTTTTGAATATGCAAAATTTCGGGATATGTTAATTGCGGCAATAGGAATAATCCGTGTTGAGGGATTAGAAAATCTTTTTGAGCTACAGAAGTTAAGAACTGATTTAGGCGAGCTTAAGAAAAAAAGAGACGATTTTGCTCATACAACGGTTATTGTGGGTGCGATGCCTAATATTGATGCACCTTCGATAACAATTAACAAGTTACGAAATCTTTATCCTATCTTGCAAAAACTTGAGAGTGAGTTAAATGAAATATAGCTAAGTAGCGGGTGCATTGCACACCTTTATTCTCAGGGGAAAAACACCATGATAACGAAAGAAGATTTAAAAAAAGAAATTGAACAATTAGACGACAGTTATTTAGATTTAGTATTTCGTTTATTACAACAATTTCCACATCAGAAAAATAAACCCAATCTTTTAGCGTGTTCGCGTCCTATTCATTATCCAGACGATGAAATCAGTGATGGTACGGCATTTACTGACATTGAAAATGCTGCTGATTATGGCAAACAATTAAGAACAACGGCGTGGTAAAGAAATCATGGCTGATTATTTACTTTGCGATACTTGCGTGATTATTGACTCTTTATTTAGAAAGTCTGCAAAACGAACACTGCTAATATTAACCTTTGGTGCTAGTTAATTTGCAGAAGTCATGAGCAAGAGATAAAGTAATAAGCATTTGATTAAAAATGCTTTTATCACGGAGTATCTAGCACGATAGGATGGACTGAGTTACGAAGCCCATCAATCGCGAACGATGAGCTTCCTTCGTCAGCACATCCTACAGCTTTCACACCCTGCCTGAAATTTGTAAATAACTATAATAACCCAATGACCAATATCGAAAAATTTGAGAAATGTAGCGCGGAATTATTGGCACAGCTTTATAAATCATTTCCTGTCAAAATGCACATCAGCATCAGCGATTATTCGCATTATGATAATGAAGATAACAGCGGCTTGTTTTTCTCAACCATTGAATTTTTAAGCGACGAAAAATTCATCCGCTACGACAGTGATATTTATGGCGGTTATATGGGGGTTATTTTAACGTCAAAAGGACTGGCTATATTAAATTCAACCCTGCCTGAAATGATAGATGATAAAGAAACTATCGGGCATAAAATAACTCATGCCGTGAATAAAAACAGCACAGATTTAATTAAAACGCTGATAAACACATTTATAACCAGTAAGTAGCACAATAGGATGAGCTGAAGTATGAAGCCCATCTCGCGAACGACGCGCTTCCTTCGTTAGCACATCCTATAACTCTGCAATATGAGGATAAACCCATGCACGCAACAATCGATTTAGACGATGATTTAATGCAAACTGCTTTTGAATTAAGCGGCATTAAATCGGAACAGGCTTTGATTGAACAAGCCGTAAAAGACTTAATTAAAAATTATCAAGCGGCTTTGATTAATCCCAATGAACAAACTAAGGCGGCTATGTTAGATGTTCGTGCTAAAAAGAATTTGGAAATAATAACACTGGAACAGTTACAACAGGATTGTAATGTTCAATGAAAACAGTATCACGCCATAAAACGTTTATTAAAGATATGCGTAATGTTCGGCTGACAGACACGCAAGCGACTAAACTTTTTTTGTATATTGCCTGTTTATTAAAAGATGAACTGTTACCCCCTGAATCAAAAAATCATAGTTTACAAGGTGAATGGAGTGATTTTCAGGAATTACACTTAGGCGGTGATTTATTATTAATTTATCAAACAGATGAACAATATGTTTATTTAACGCGATTGGGTTCTCATACTCAATTATTTAAAACTATGTGATATTTTTCCTGTTAAATGAATTCCCTGTAAAAACACTAATACTATGAAAATCCTCATTATTATCCTCATTGCTCTTATCGGGCATTTACAATATCGCTTATGGTTTGGCGATGGCAGTATTACTGAAATTAGAGCGTATCAACAACGGCTTGATGATTTAAAAGCGCAAGTCGAAGAAAAAAAACTGCGTAATGAAGCTCTTTATGCGGAAGTGCTAGATTTAAGAAAAGGACAGGAAGCCTTGGAAGAGCGGGCGCGAGATGAATTAGGGATGATTAAAGAAAACGAGACATTTTTTCAAGTAATTGAATAGTTGCCACGAAAAACACGATACTCAGACCTTTCAGGTTTTGAAAACCTGAAAGGTCTTTTTCTTGGTGGTGTATTAACTCTATTTACGCATGACTGCCAGTCCTTTAAAGGACTGGCAGTCATTCACGGATTTAACACGCACCCTTTTTTCGTGTCTTTCGTGGACATTATTAAGGAACTCTACAGACAATGAAATTTGATTTACTCAATACCGATGGTCACGCACGGCGCGGGCGGTTGACCTTTGCACGCGGCGTGATTGAAACGCCTATTTTTATGCCTGTCGGTACTTATGGGACGGTGAAAGCATTAACACCCGATGAGTTACACGGCATAGGCGCACAGATTATTCTCGGCAATACCTTTCATTTGATGCTACGCCCGACGACTGCTGTGATTAAAGCGCACGGTGATTTGCATGATTTTATGCGCTGGGATAAACCGATTCTGACGGATTCTGGCGGTTTTCAAGTATTCAGCTTGGGGGCGTTGCGTAAAATTACTGAAAAAGGCGTGACCTTTAAATCACCGATTAACGGCAGTAAAATTTTTATGGGGCCTGAGGAATCCATGCAGGTGCAGCGGGATCTAGGTTCGGATATTGTGATGATTTTTGATGAATGTACGCCGTATCCTGCGACAGTTCAGGAAGCGGCTGATTCGATGCGTTTGTCATTGCGTTGGGCGATGCGTAGCAAAATAGCACACGGCGATAATCCGTCGGCGTTGTTTGGCATTGTGCAAGGTGGTATGTATGAACACTTGCGGCAAGAATCAATTGATGGTTTGGTGGATATTGGCTTTGATGGTTATGCAATTGGCGGGCTGTCAGTTGGTGAACCGAAAGAAGAAATGATGGCAACCTTGGACGGTATTCATCAAAAAATGCCTAGCGATAAGCCGCGTTATTTAATGGGTGTGGGTACGCCTGAAGATTTAGTGGAAGCGGTGTGTCGTGGTATTGATATGTTTGATTGTGTGATGCCGACGCGTAATGCCCGCAATGGGCATTTGTTCACCACTTTTGGCGTGGTGAAAATTCGCAATGCCCAGTATGAGTTTGATACCCGTCCGTTAGATGACAACTGTGGCTGTTATACCTGCCAAAATTATTCCCGCGCTTACTTACGTCATTTGGATAAGTGTAAAGAGATGTTAGGCTCGCGGCTGAATACCATTCATAATTTGTACTATTATTTGAATTTGATGCAAGGTTTACGCGATGCAATTGCCGAACAGCGGTTAGATAGTTTTGTTAAGCAGTTTTATCAACAACGTGGTGTTGAGCGCGTTAAATAATAGCGTGGTTGTTTTGCACACAGAAAAAAGGTTTATTTCAACCGTTTAAAGCACATTTTTTGTGGCGATAAGTCTAATATATTGAATTATTTATATTTATTTTTAGGCGTATTTTTTGCTGGTGAAATATTTTTCTGTTAACAGTTATTCAAACCATAGAGAGGTGTCACTCAGTGACTCTTTTGATATTCTTCAGTAGAAATTCATTCTATTAATTCAAACAAGTAACTATGAAAACCGTACGTTTTATTTTAAGAGCATCTGTGCTGGAAGATTTCCATCGGGATGAGAGGAATTTATTTATTTTCTTTGCTGTTTATTTAGCAGCATGGACATTATTCATGGCATGGCTGCCGTCATCTATGAATTTAGACGATGTTGAACAGGTCATTTGGTCACGGACGTGGCAATGGGGATATTACAAGCATCCACCGTTGCCGTCTTTAATAATGTATATACTAAGTCACTTATTCGGCGGACCTTCTAACGGACTCATGGCATTTGCCGCACAGGGTTGTGATGTGGTGGCGTTGATTTATGTGTGGCTATTGGCAAAGCAAATATTGCCGCGCCAGTTAGCCATTGCTGCTGTACTGATTACCTCGTTGATTGGTTATTACAGTTTCAGAGCGGTAATTTTTAATCACAATACCGTGTCTTTTCCATTTACTGCTGCACTGTTATATTATTTTTACTGCGCAATTCGCCGTCCAGAACGGTGGTCAATGTGGATATTATTAGGGCTTGCGGGTGGTTTGGCGATGCTCACTAAATACAGCGCGATTTTGGTATTGGCTAGTTTTTTCATTTATGTCATCTGGCAACAACACTGGAAAAACCCGTTGGTAATTCGTGGTTTATGTCTCAGTGTTGCAGTGTTCTTCGTGGTGTTTTCCCCTAATATTATTTGGTTAGTGGAACATAATTGGCTACCGTTTCGGTATTTAGATCATCAATTAACTGCATCAGAGGGACGATTAAAACTGTTCGGTGATTTTCTCGCTAATTTAATTATTCGGTGGTGGTACACATTGCTGGCAGTTTGGTTGTTGGCGAAACTAAGTCGTCGTTCTGTTGTTACAACGTTTGTCGAAACTACCACACAAGTTGAGCATGACCGCCGTTTTTTGTTAGCCATGTTGTTTTTCCCGCTTGCTTTAGCGACCGTGCCGATGTTTTTTAATGGTAATGCGTTGAACAGTAACTGGGTTGCGGCATTTTTCTTGCCTGCGGGTATTTTGTTGGTACATTATCTTTTTCGTCAATATGATGAAGCCCAACTATTAAAAAATACCAGCCGTTTGGTTTGGGGTATACAGCTTGTGATTTTGCTGATTTTCTTTGGCGGGGCGGTCATTTATCCCGCTATGACAGGGCGCAGTGCGCGAACTAATTATCCAAGCCAACAACTGGCAGATACTGTGTCGGTAATATGGCACGAACATCAGCAACAGCCATTGACTATTGTGATTGCTGACAATTGGCTGGGCGGTAATGTGTTGCTGCATACACGCCCTGAACCGATAGTGTTAATTGATAATGAGGACATTACCTCACCTTGGGTTAATCGCCAAGATGTGGCAGCGTGTGGCGCGTTGGTATTGACCTCTATTGCTGATAAAGCCACGCCTACTTATGCAGATTTATTTAAACAAGCCAGTGCAACTGGTGCATTTACCTTGAGTTGGGGCTATGCACCACACGGCAAAATAATGGATTATGCGTGGGCAATTTTATCACCCGAACCTAACGCAGCACCTTGTCGATTGACCGCCCATGCTGATTAAATTTATCGTATTCGCCTCAGTGGGCGTGGTTGGCACAGCGGCACATTATTTGGTGCTGTATCAGTTGGTTGAAAGCTATCACCTTGATCCTGTGACTGCGTCGGCTTGTGGTGCAATTGCTGGAATGTGCGTTAATTATTTACTCAATTATATTTTGACTTTTAGAAGTCAGCAGTCGCACTGGAAAGCCTTTCCAAAATTTGCCGTGATTGCGGGCATTGGTTTTAGTTTGAATTTTGGCTTAATGACAGTATTAACCCCGCACTTTTATTATCTGTACGCACAGGTTATCACCACTTTGATTGTGCTAGTGTGGAATTTTTTAGGCAATAGCCTGTGGACGTTTAGAGTGAAAATCGCATGACGATTCAACTGATTGTAAATGCCGATGATTACGGCTACTTTCCTTGTGTCAGTCGAGGTATCGTGGACGCAGCAAAAGCGAACACATTAACCGCCACGGGCATTTTGGCAAATCATCCTGCGTTAAACGAGCAGCTAGCTTGGCTGAATGAAGTTCCAGATTTAGATTTAGGCGTGCATTTGAATTTAACCTTTAATCAGCCGTTGACCGATGTAATGCGTGAAAAGTTGACACGTTCGAATGGTGTGTTTCCAAACGCTTATTTGATGAGTTTGATGATTGTGACAGGCAAGCTGCCTATTAAAACAGTGCGTGAAGAATGGTGCGCTCAGATTGAAGCCTGTCAGTCTAAAAAATTGGTGTTTTTAAATTCCCACGAACATATCCACGCACTACCTGTGTTGTTTCCATTGGTATTGGAATTAGCTAAAGCCTATAACATTCCTCATGTGCGGCTACCGCAAGCCGATTGGCTTAAACCGTTCACAGGTGCGGGCTTAATTCGTAATACGTTAATGCAAACGATGCAAACACTTAATCAACGCCGAATTAAAACTCCAACACCACTATTTTTAGGATTAAGTAGTAGTGGAAAATTGGATTATGCCGCCTTAAGCCAGATTTTTGCCACGCTTAAAGCGGGCAATAGTTATGAGCTAATGTGTCATGTTGGACGATTTGATCCCAGTGAAATTACTGATCCTAAATTGATTGCTTACCACGATTGGGAAGGCGAGTTAGCCCTCTTACAAAGCCAGCAATTACAAGAACTCTATCAACGATTCAATATTCAGTTGAGTCATTATCATCATTTAGCCTGTTAAAAATATGAATCTAGTTAATAAATCAAAACCTATCATCAGTGCAGTTATTCCAGCGCATAACGAAAGTCAAGGCATAGAAGTCGCCGTTAAAAAAATCGCAGAAATTTTAACCAGTTGCGTGAGTAGCGCGTGGGAAATTATCGTAGTCGATGACGGTAGTTCCGATCAAACTTATGCAAAAATACTCGCGCTTTCACAAAATGATGCACGAATCAAAGGTATCGCATTCAGTCGTAATTTTGGTAAAGAAAACGCCTTGCTGGCAGGGCTGGACTACGCCACAGGTCAAGCAGTTATTACCATAGATGCCGATCTTCAACATCCGCCCAGTTTTATTCCCGAAATGATCGCCAAATGGCGAGCGGGTGCGAAAATTGTTCATGCCGTTAAACGTAGCCGTAAACACGATTCGATAGCAAAAAAATCTGCCGCTTATCTGATTAATCAGCTTATATCAGGATTAGGCGGCATCAATGTGAAAAACTCGTCTGATTTTAAATTATTGGACAGGGAAATCGTTGACATCATTACTCATCAATTATCTGAAAAACAGCGGTTTTTTCGTGGCTTAACCAGTTGGATAGGATTCGATGAAGACTATGTTTATTTTGATGTCGCTAATCGTGAAGGCGATGAAAGTAAATGGTCGTTTTGGGCGTTATTAGAATTGTCGATTACCGCTTTAACCTCTTTCACTGGCTTTCCATTGCACATTATCACATTGTTAGGTTTTCTGACCTTGATATTGGGCTTTTCCGTCGCTAGCGAAGCTATTTGGTCGTTGATCAATCATCAAACTGTTTCAGGTTATACCACTATTATTATCTGCCTGTTGTTAATTGGCAGTTTTGTGATGATTAGCCTAGGCATCATCGGCGAATATATTGCTAAAATTTACGATGAAGTGAAAGGTAGACCACATTATCTTATCAAAAGCAGTGTAGGCATTCATGATGAATAAAAACGCTGCTTATCCAAGCGCAGATTAACTTAACGGTGGGTAAAGCCGTGTTGACTGTGGCATAATGGCGCGATTTTTGATAACTATAACAAAACACTGAGGATTACTATGAGTTTCTTTATCTCTGACGCAGTAGCCGCTGCTGCACCTGCCGCTCAAACCCCTGGATTAGAAGGGATGTTGTTTCCAGTAGGCGTACTGGCGTTTTTCTACTTTTTATTTTTACGTCCACAATCTAAACGCGCCAAAGAAAAAAAGGACATGATTTCCGCTATTGTTAAAGGCGCGGAAGTCGTTACTTCTGGCGGAATTTTGGGTAAAGTCATTGATATGGATGATAATTTTGTCAAAATTGAAATTTGTGATAATACCTTTATTCAAGTTCAACGCCAAAGCATCGAAACCATGATGCCGAAAGGAACTTATAAAGCGATTACTAAAAAAGTAGCTGTTAATAAAGTTTAATGTGATAACGCCATGTTACTGTAAAGGCGTGATTTAATTCTTGGAATAACATAATGCAAAATCATTTCCCACTTTGGAAAAATATTCTAGTTCTGACTATTTTTCTAATCTCCCTTATTTATGCGTTGCCGAATTTATACGGCGATGATCCTTCGGTACAAGTCTCATCGGCGAATGCGTCTGCGAAATTAACCGATGAACAAGCCAAACAAATTGAAGCGGCTATTAAAACCGCAGGTGTTACCCCAAAAGCGTTTGAGTTTAACAATAGCCAAGTGTTAGCGCGGTTTACTAATACCGATGAGCAAATGAAAGTTGCTGATTCGCTTAGAGAAAACCTAGGCGATAATTACACTGTGGCATTAAATCTTGCTCCCACTACGCCTAGTTGGTTACGCGCTTTAGGCGCAGATGCCATGTATTTAGGTTTGGACTTACGCGGTGGTGTACATTTTTTGCTTGAAGTGGACATGGATGCGGCTGTTAAACAAGCGGAAGAACGTTATGTGGACGATGTACGCTTGGCATTAAGAGCCGAGAAAGTGCATTATCAATCAGTCGCTAAAGACAATGGCTATATTAAAGTCATTATGAAAACTGCCGAAGAAAAAGCGGACGTTTTGAAAGTAGTAAAGAAAGATTTTCGGGTCTTGGATATTACCGAGCCACCAGCGAGTGAACAAATCTGGTTAAAAATATCGGATTTGGAAGTCAAAGAAATTAAAAAATTTGCTGTCGCGCAAAACATGACAACTCTGCGTAACCGAGTCAATGAATTAGGGGTTGCTGAACCTGTGATTCAACAACAAGGTGAAAATCGCATTGTGATTCAATTGCCAGGTGTGCAAGACACTACCCGCGCTAAAGAAATTTTAGGGACAACTGCAACCTTGGAATATCGCTTAGTCGATATGGAACATGATGTACAACAAGCTATTGATGGTCATATTCCTGTCGGTAGTCGTTTGTATTATGAAAAAAATGGCACACCTCATCTGTTAGATAGACGAGTGATTGTGACAGGCGATCAAATTGTCGATGCGGCTTCTAATGTTGATGATAACGGTAGACCCGCAGTTAGCGTGACCCTAAATGGTATTGGCGCAACTAAAATGGGCAATTTGACTAAAGTCAGCGTCGGTAAACCTATGGCTGTGGTATTCATTGAATATAAAAATGAAACTAAAGTTGTCAATGGTGAAAAAGTCCGTCACAAAGAAAAAGTTGAAAAAATTATCAACGTGGCAACTATTCAAGGCGTATTCAGTAAACGTTTTCAAACCACAGGTTTAGACAGTCCACAAGAAGCGCGTAATCTAGCTTTATTACTAAGAGCTGGCGCGTTAGCCGCCCCTGTGGATATGGTTGAAGAACGCACCGTTGGACCTAGCTTAGGTCAGGACAATATCGACAAAGGTATATTATCGTTTCAAGTTGGTTTTGCCTTGGTTGTTCTATTAATGGCAGTGTATTACCGTCTATTCGGCATCATTGCTAACGTGGCTCTAGCGTTTAACGTGGTTATCGTGGTGGCAATTTTATCCATGCTACAAGCAACCCTGACTTTGCCAGGTATCGCAGGGATTATTCTCACAGTCGGTATGTCAGTGGATGCGAACGTATTAATTTTTGAGCGTGTCAAAGAAGAACTCAAAAATGGCAACACCCCACAAACCGCTATTTTCATCGGTTATGACAAAGCCTTTGCCACTATTCTGGACTCCCATTTTACTAACTTTGTCGTTGCAGTCGTGTTATTTGCTTTCGGTACAGGCACTATCAAAGGTTTTGCGGTAACGTTGATTATCGGTATTTTATCTTCCATGTTCACCGCAATTACGGGTACAAGAATGGTAATTAACTGGATTTATGGTAATCGGCGCGTTGACAAGCTGTCCATTTAATTCTTGCAAACGGTGTATACCATGAGCGACTATCAAAAAGATTTTTACGCTTGGACACAAGAACAAGCAGCCCTGCTAAAAGCAGGGCGATTGCATGAATTGGATTTAATCAATTTGCTTGAAGAAATAGAAACGATGGGTAGAAGTGAAAAACGCGAATTAGATAGTCGGCTGACGGTATTATTAGTGCATTTATTAAAATGGCATTATCAATCGGGACGACGGAGCAAAAGTTGGCAGCTAACCATTGAAGGGCAACGGGATAATTGTTTCGATGTTTTAGATGATAATCCTAGCCTAAAACCGCAGCTTAACGAGTTGATTAATCGAGCTTACAGCAAAGCGCGAACCTTGGCGGCAAAAGAAACAGATTTAGATAAAAGCGTTTTTCCTATTACTTGTTCGTGGACACTAGCACAAATTCTGGATAACGAATTTTACCCTGATTAGACTTTCATAGACATAATTACAAAACATGAAAACAACAAACATAAACTTTATAGGCAACCGCAAAATTGCCCTAATATTTTCTGGAATTTTATCGCTTGTATCGATAATCTCACTGGCAACACGCGGCTTGGATATGGGTATCGACTTTACAGGTGGTACATTAATTGAAGTTGGCTATCAGCAAGCGGCTGATATAGATCAATTGCGTAAAACCTTAACTGAAACAGGTTTCAGCGATGCAACTGTACAGAATTTCGGTACAACTAAAGACGTATTAATACGCTTAAAACCGCATGATGATATGCAAAATAAAGACATCAGTGCCAAAATTATTGAAGCGATTAATAAAACCACCAAAGAACCCGCTAGTGTGCGTCGTATTGAATTTGTCGGGCCGCAAGTCGGTGATGACTTGGCACAAGATGGTTTTTTAGCTTTGCTCTATTCCACTTTCGGTATTTTGATTTATATCGCGTGGCGGTTTGAATGGAAATTCTCAGTGGGTGCAATCATTGCGACTTTTCATGACGTAATCGTTACATTAGGCGTATTCTCGATATTTCAACTGGAATTTGATTTAACGGTACTTGCCGCAATCCTCACGCTAATTGGCTATTCACTCAATGACACCATCGTTGTTTATGACCGTATTCGAGAAAATTTTCATAATTTAAGAAAAATGTCTACCGAAGACATCATGAATAATGCCATCAATATCACATTAAGTCGAACCATCATGACTTCTATCACTGTGACATTAGTGTTGGTGTCGGTATTTTTTCTAGGCGGAGAAACCATTCATAATTTCGCGACTGCCATGTTATTTGGCGTGGTATTTGGTACATATTCATCTATTTTTATTGCCAGCCCAGCCGCATTAATGCTAGGTATTAGCGCGGCAGATTTAATCGTGCCTGTAAAAGAAGGTGCGGAATTGGATCATTTGCCTTAGGCTTTGGTAGTCATAAAAAGTGAGTGATAGGAGTTCAAACCTTGGTTTGTATCCTGCTATATCAAAACATAAAAATCACTCACTATTTATCACTACTAAAAAACTATGAGTTTCGCTATGTTGTGGGATTCGTTAAGTTGGTGCGGATTTAAAAATGACTTTAACTGCACATTAGAATTGATTATTTCAAATAGCTGTCATTGTGATGAAATGTAAGATTATTTTTGTAGAGGCAAAAAATGACAACTTTATCTATTTCCCCGCAAGGGCAAATTACATTACCACCTGAAATTTTGCAAATTAATACATGGAAAGGACATTCTCAATTAGAGCTGTTTTGTATTGGCGATACTGTTGTATTACGTCCAGCGCATTATAAAAAGAGTGATGATATTTCTGATTTAGGCGGTTTTTTTAAAGATAATAAAATTACCTTAACAACCGAAGAACTTTGTAAATCGGTTAATTTGGTTGAGGAATAAGTGTGCTTATTGCGGTTGATACCAATATTATTATTCGCTTGGCTATGCGGGATGATGAAACGCAATATCAAAAAGTCATCGCGTTATTAAAAGTGCATCAATTTTTTATCAGCCGAACAGTGCAGCTTGAAACAGAATGGGTATTGCGTTCTCGTTATAAACGCTCAGTTATTGAAATCGCTGATTTCTTCACATTATTGTTACAGAAAACCCAAATTATTTGCGAAAGCGAACAGGCATTGATGAATACGCTGTGTTGTTATCGTTTAGGTGCGGATTTTGCCGATGGATTGCATTGGAGCAACACTCAGAATATGCCGTTTTATACGTTTGATGAACGCTTTTGTAAAAAAGCAATTCAGGAAGGTTTTGTATCAAAGGTTAATTTTTTGTGAATATCAAGGTTTTAAAATCTTGGTATTGTCACAAAGGAAGCCCATCTGTTGCGATTGATGGGCTTCGTACCTCAGCCCATCCTATCGTGCTATAGCGAATTATCCTAGATTCCGCCATGCGTCATCTAAGCTACTTGCTGATTATCATATACAACGAGATGAATAATTATGAACGCAGATTTAGCAAAAAAAATAGCTCAGATAATCAAGCGCGATATAGAAAATAGTAATCAATTTTCTTTAAGGAAATATTTTCCTGATCGTTATAAGAAAAATGGCAGAACAAGCTATGGTGCTTTTTTTATAAAAGATAACAGTGATGTTAGCTATTGGTTTTCCTTACAAAACGCAGGACGTGACCCTATATATGACTTATCTGTGCGTAGGGATGATGGAAAAACGCCACTCGCTATTATAGTAAAAGAAATATCTCAAGACCGATTAGAATGGCAATATATTCCACGCAAACGAAAAGAGAAAGAAAAGAACCCACAGCGCAAAGCATTATTTGAACAGCTATTTGGTTCTGCAAATGCAATAATTCAATTGCCTATAAATGGAACAACACTAGATGATTTTCTAGCTAAAATTTTCTTTTTGGCAAAATGCGTAGAACGTGCAGGCAATTTAGATAAATCATCTCTTATTTCAAATGATACTAGAAAACTTGATTTAAGTGATGAAGATGAACAAGCAGAGTTTGAGAAATTTTACAAAGATAAAGACAGAGAATCTCTTTTAAAAGAACTTGAAAATTTAAATTCAAATAGTACAGATGAAACAGTTTCTGTAAATTCTAAACATTATAAAAGAGATAATAAAGCGATTGCTTTAATAAAAACGCTGCGTGGTTTTAAGTGTCAAATTTGCGAAACATCTATCATTAAAAAAGATAAATCTCTATATGTTGAAGCTGCCCATATTACGCCAAAATGTGAAAAAGGCAGAGAAACACTCGATAATATTATATTGCTTTGCCCAAATCATCATAAAGAATTTGATTTAGGAAAACTTCAAATAGAATCACGCGACGAAAATCAAATAACTTTTGTATTAAATAGAGAAGAATACAAGTTAAAACTTTCATTAGAATAATCAGCAAGTCATAGCCTGTATGAAGTGAAACCAGAGACAACGCGCATGAATCAAAAATATCTAATTGAATTAGAGCAGGAAATAGATGGTCGCTGGATAGCTGAGATAGAGGCGTTATCAGGTGCAATGGTGTATGGCGATACCCGTGAGCAAGCGATTATGGCTATAGAAATTCTGGCATTGCGCATTCTTGTTGACCATCTGGAACTTGGCGAAACAGCCTAAGAATTGAGTTTTTTGTTTGCTGTATGATTTATCTGTTTATTCCTCTCGCTATAACCTCCCGCATAAATCGGTTATAATCCCCGCTTATTTTTAATCACTATTAAGAGTCTTAGAACACAATGGCAATAGAACGCACTTTCTCAATCATTAAACCTGACGCAGTAGCAAAAAATGTTATCGGTCAAATTTACAGCCGTTTTGAAGCCAATGGCTTGCAAATCGTGGCGGCAAAAATGTTGCACCTGACTAAAGAACAAGCCGAAGGTTTTTATGCAGAACACAGTGAACGCGGCTTTTTTAACGATTTAGTGGCTTTTATGATCTCAGGCCCTGTGATTATGCAAGTGTTAGAAGGTGAAAATGCGGTATTAAAACACCGTGAAATTATGGGCGCGACGAATCCTAAAGATGCAGCAGCAGGCACTATCCGTGCTGATTTTGCGAACAGCATTGATGAAAATGCGGTACACGGTTCTGATGCCTTAGAAACCGCTGTCAGAGAAATCGCTTATTTTTTCTCAGCCGATGAACTCTGTGCAAGAACCCGTTAATCCTTCCGTTCGTCCTGAGCTTGTCGAAGGACTGAATCCTAAACGGATTAATTTGCTCAATTACGACAGAAAAGGCTTAGCCGCTTTTTTTGTCGGTTTGGGTGAAAAGCCGTTTCGCGCCACGCAATTGCTAAAATGGATTTATCAAGAAGACGTTCAAGACTTCGACTTGATGACTAATATTAGCAAAACGTTACGCACCTATCTCAATGAAAACTGTTGTATTGAAACGCCTGAAATTGTGGTGGAACAAATTGCCAGTGATGAAACCCGTAAATGGGTGATGCAAACGCATTGCGGTAATCGCATTGAAACGGTGTTTATTCCTGAAGAAGGTCGCGGTACGTTATGCGTGTCTTCACAAATTGGTTGTGCGTTAGCGTGTACCTTTTGTTCTACGGCGCAACAAGGTTTTAATCGCAATTTAAGCACGTCTGAAATTATCGGTCAGGTGTTTGTGGCGCAAAAACGCTTAGGCACGAGTGCTAAAATCACCAATGTCGTTATGATGGGCATGGGCGAACCGCTACTAAATTTTGATAATGTGGTGGCAGCAATGAATTTGATGATGGACGACTTTACTTATGGGCTTTCCAAACGTCGTGTTACTATCAGCACCTCAGGCGTTGTGCCTGCGATGTATCGCTTAACAGAAGTGTGTGATGTCAGTCTAGCTGTGTCATTACACGCGGTGCGTGATGAATTGCGTGATGAGTTAGTACCTATCAACAAAAAGTATCCGTTAAAAGAATTAATGGAGGCTTGTCGGGCTAATGCCAAAATTGCACCACGCCGTACCGTCACCTTTGAATATGTGATGTTAGCAGGGGTGAACGATTCCTTAGCCGATGCTTACGGTTTGATAAAACTATTAAAAACTGTTCCAGCAAAAATCAACTTAATACCCTTTAATCCGTTTCCTCAGTCGGTTTATCGTTGCTCTAGCAAAGAGACCATGAATCAGTTTAAAACACTATTAAATGATGCTGGAATAGTGACAACGATAAGAAAAACACGCGGCGAAGACATTGATGCAGCTTGTGGTCAGTTAGTCGGACAAGTGCAAGATAAAAGCCGTAGACACCTTAAATTGACTACTGTGAGTTCAGATCGTGTGGCTTAAAAAACTTAATCAAATTGTACGTTGTCTGTTGCCTATCGCCTTGGTTGCTTGTTCCACTGCGGCTGAAAGAGAAACAGCTGATGGAGCGGATGTCTATTTACAGTTAGGTGTACGTTACTTGAATCTGAACAATCTACCAGCGGCGAAAGAAAATTTAGAGTTAGCCTTAAAAAGCGATTCTGACAGTGTTCCCGCTCATATCGCGTTAGCTTTTTTATATGAAAAGCTCAATAAATATGACGACGCTCGAAATCAATATGAGCTTTCTTTAAACCTAGATCCAGAAAATTTGAGTTTACTGAATAATTATGGACGTTTTCTTTGTGATAGACGCGAGTTTGACAGAGGGATGACATTATTGGTCAAAGCCAGTACCGATATGTTAAATGAAACACCGTGGATGGCATTTACTAATGCAGGACGCTGCCAAATGGCGATGGGTGACAAGAAAAACGCCCAAGGTTATTTTGAAAAAGCCTTACAAGTTAATCCAAATTACGCGCCTGTATTACAGGAAATGCAAAAATTAAGCTATCAAAATAGCGACTTTAAGGCAGCACAAGAGTATTTACAACGCTATTTATCGGTTGCCACACACACACCCGAATCGTTATGGTTAGCAATTCAAACAGAAAGTGCGTTAAAAAATGATATGCTAGTGAAGGAATACACCGATCTATTATTAGAAAATTTTCCTTATTCAAACGAAGCAAAACAAATTAAATCGACGCAACGACCACAATAAAGTCGTCACATATTATGGCAAACAATATACAAGCAATACGCGGAATGCACGATGTGCTACCCGATCAAACCCCACTTTGGCAATACGCAGAAAAAATCATCCGCGAAGTATTGAGCGGCTACGGCTATTCAGAAATTCGTCTGCCCATCGTGGAAAAAACCGAGTTATTCAAACGCTCTATCGGTGAAGTCACTGATATAGTTGAAAAAGAAATGTACACCTTTGATGACCGTAATGGTGATTCTTTAACCTTGCGTCCCGAAGGCACTGCGGGCTGTTTACGCGCCTGTTTAGAGCATGGTTTACTGCATAATCAAGTGCATCGTTTATGGTATTACGGACAAATGTATCGCCATGAGCGTCCACAAAAAGGACGCTATCGACAATTTATACAATTAGGTGTTGAAACCTATGGTATGTCTGCCCCTGATATTGATGCCGAACTTATTTTACTAATGGATAGGCTGTGGAAACGCTTAGGCATTCGTGACAAAGTGAGTTTACAATTGAATTCCTTGGGATCGATTGCTGAGCGTCTGGTGTATCGTGACAGTTTAGTGAGCTATTTTCAGCAGCACTTAGATCAGCTTGATGAAGACAGCTTACGGCGACTCAAGACCAACCCGCTACGCATTTTGGATACTAAAAATCCAGCCATGAAAGACGTAGTGGCTAACGCGCCTGAATTGATGGCGACGTTAGGTGAAGAAAGTCTGACGCATTTTAAAACTATTACCACCTTATTAGATAATGTGGGTATAAGCTATGAAATTAATACTCGCTTGGTGCGCGGTTTAGATTATTACAGTAAAACCGTATTTGAATGGGTAACTACTGAGCTAGGTTCACAAGGGACAGTGTGTGCAGGTGGACGCTATGATGGTCTAATCGAACAACTAGGAGGTAAACCCAATCATGCTGTCGGTTTTGCAATGGGCATGGAACGCTTATTGGCGTTAATGGAAACTTTAGAGTTGCCTATAGAGCCAGTTGTTGATGTGTATTTGATTCGTGTCGGCGAGCAAGCCACACAACAAGGATTTTATCTTGCCGAAGCCATCAGAAATCAAATTGCAGGGTTAAAATTACAAGTGGATTGTGTCGGCGGTAGTTTCAAAAGCCAATTCAAAAAAGCCGATAAAAGTGGTGCAAGCTACGCGCTAATTTTAGGTGATGATGAAGCCAGTCGTGGTGAGGTCAGTATTAAACCCTTACGCGATTCGCGACAAGAACAGCAAGTATTATCACAGACAGCAGCGATTGAATTTTTACAAATCACGTTTTTAAATCGATAAACATAGAGAATAGCAGTGGAAATTTTAGACACAACAGAAGAAGAACGCCTTGAATCGGCACAAAGATGGTGGAAAGAAAACGGACAATCTACCATCATTGGCATAATCGTTGGTATTATTGCAATTTTAGGTGTGCAGTATTGGCAAGATTACAAGCACAGCCAAGCAGAGAAAGCCTCGACAATTTATGCAGAACTTCTAAAAGCTGTTGATAGCAATGCCAAAGACAACATAGAAAAATTAGCTGTACAACTTCAAACTGATTACCCTAAAACAGATTACGCGCTTTACAGCGGCTTATATCAGGCACAGTTAAAAGTTCAGCAAAATGACACTGCAAGCGCGAAACAGATTCTGACAAAAATTGGTGAAAGCTCAAATAAAGAATTGAGTAATATCGCTAAAATCAGATTAGTTCGCTTAATGTTGGCAACTAAAGAATATGAGCAAGGCTTAGAGTTGATTAACAAAATTGATCCCGCGAGTTCAGCCAGTTATTCCAGTAATTATGATGAATTGGTAGGTGATTTATACGTTGCCTTAAACCGTTTAGATCAAGCGCGTACTTCTTACCAAACCGCGTTGCGCAATGGTTCTAAATCACCGCTATTGCAATTAAAAATTGATGATTTGACCGCGCCTGAGCGGGTGGAAAGTAAAAAATAATGCGTAAAATTACCCTGTTATTACTGCTTTGTTTAGCGTTGGTAGGCTGTGCTACAGTCAAAGAATCTATGTCTGGTGTTTTCGATTATTTTAGTGGTGGTCAAGATAATGCCGAACCGCCCACGCCATTGGTCGAATATACTCCAGAGCTTGATGTTAAAGTATTTTGGAAAGAAAGTGTCGGTGTCGGTGCCGATGGGCAGACGCTAAAATTAATACCAGCGATTGGTGCAGGGAAAATTATTGCCGCTGATAAAAAAGGCGTGGTAGAAGCAAGGGACGCAAAAACTGGCAATTTGCTTTGGGAAGTAGAAACCGAAATACCTTTCTCAGCAGGACCTAGCTTAGCGGCTGGTCGAATTATTTTGGGGTCTAGTAAAGCTAAAGTCGTCGCTCTCAATAGTGAAAATGGCGAACAGATTTGGGAAAATACGGTTTCGAGTGAAATACTCGCTATGCCCGTGATAGCCAAAGGCATTGTCATTGTGCGCACCACAGCGGGCGAAATTGTTGCTCTTGATGAGAGAACAGGTAGACGATTATGGAGTTATGAACACAGTGTGCCCGCCTTAAGCATACGCGGCACAGGAGCTCCGCTGATTGTTGGTGACAAGGTAATTGTTGGTTATGACAATGGTAAATTAGTTGCTTTGTATCTAAACAACGGTAAATATATTTGGGAAGCCACCATCGCTATGCCCAAAGGGCGTTCTGAAATTGAACGCTTAGTCGATTTGGATGTTGATCCCGTAGAAACAGGTGACACCATTTATGTCGCTGCTTATAACGGTGGAGTCAGTGCTGTTTCTGTAAGCGATGGCGAAGTGTTATGGCGCAACGACAAAATTTCCTCGCATACAGGTTTAAGTTACGACAATCGTCATTTGTATTTATCTGATTCATCAGGACAGGTTTTACAAATAGAACAACGTGGTGGCGCGGGACTGTGGAAACAAAAAGAACTCAGTTATCGCAGTTTAACTGCCCCTGTGTTGTATCAAGATTATGTGGTAGTGGCTGATTATAATGGCTATGTACATTGGCTTAGTACCCGTGATGGCAGACAATTGGGACGCGTGCAAATCAGCGATGCTGGCATTGATACCAAACCAATCGTTGCTGATGGTATTGTTTATGTTTATGCAAAAGACGGCACACTTGCCGCATTAACAGCGAATTAATATGTTACCTGTAATAGCCCTAGTCGGGCGACCCAATGTTGGCAAATCGACTTTGTTCAACTACTTAACCAAAAGCCGTGAAGCTCTTGTTGCTGATTTTGCGGGCTTAACTCGTGACCGTCAATATGGACGCGTTAAACATGGCAATCGTCCTTGTTTAGTCGTTGATACAGGCGGTATCGCCGATAATGCACAAGGTATTGATAGCATCTCTCGAAAACAAGTACAAATCGCTTTGGAAGAAGCTGATTTAGTGTTTTTCATGGTGGATGCGCGTGAAGGTTTAAGTGCGTCAGATAGAGTTATTGCTGACTCTTTAAGAAAGCTTAACAAGCCTATTGTTCTGGTCACTAATAAAGTGGATGGCATTGATAGCACCATTGCCGCAGCTGATTTTTACGCCTTAGCACTCGGTGAACCTGTGCGCATTGCTGCGTCACATGGCAGAGGCATACCCGAACTACTGGAACACGCCTATCAATTATTACCGCCTGAAAGTAAAGAAGAAGCGGATGAAGACGCGAAAAAAGGCATTGCCATTGCCGTCGTTGGTCGTCCGAATGTCGGCAAATCTACACTCGTAAATCGCTTATTAGGCGAAGAACGCGTCATCGTATTTGATGAACCTGGTACAACTCGCGACAGTATTTACATTCCTTTTGAGCGTAATGGCAAACAATTTACCCTGATTGATACCGCTGGAATGCGCCGCCGTTCTAAAATCGCTGAAACCATTGAAAAATTCAGCGTCATTAAATCATTACAGGCGATTGAAAAAGCCAATGTGGTGATTTATTTAATCGATGCTACCGAAGGTATTACCGATCAAGACGCGCACTTATTAGGCTTAGTGTTAGAAGCGGGTAGACCATTAATTATCGGTTTGAACAAATGGGATGGTTTGAGTCAAACCCAAAAAGGCACGATAGAACGGCATCTGGAATTTAAACTCGCGTTTTTAGATTTTGCCGAAAAACACCCCATTTCCGCACTGCATGGCAGTGGAGTAGGCAAATTATTTGATATGGTGCATCAGCTGTATGCGTCCACCATGATTGATATGTCCACGCCTGTATTAACACGGATATTAAAAGAAGCCACCACGGCGCATCAACCACCCGTAATCAACACACGGCGTATTAAACTTAAATATGCTCATCAAGGTGGACGTAATCCACCGATTATCATTATTCACGGTGTCCAAACTGATGTATTGCCGCTGTCTTATAAACGTTATTTAACTAACTATTACCGTGATAAATTAGGGTTAGCGGGTACACCGATACGCATAGAGTTTAAATCGCCAGTCAATCCGTTTCATGGACAGAAAGCCAAGCCTACAGAATGGGCGGTGGAAAAGAAAAAACGCTTACTATCACGCAACAAACCTAAGAAATAAAGCTAAAAAAGAGTACTCCGTAATATCACTTTTACATTTATTAGAGGGCTATTTATGACCATCATCACTTTCCAAGGCAAACCCATAGAAACTAATGGCGCGTTACCCTTAGTTGGTACAAAAGCCCCCGACTTTACCTTAGTCGATGGCAAATTGAAGGATGTCACGTTAGGTACTTACAGTGGAAAACGAAAAATACTCAACATTGTCCCCAGTGTTGATACGCCAACCTGTGCGGCTTCTACCCTTAAATTCAATGAAAAAGCTACCCATTTACACAACATAGTTGTATTAGTGATTTCTGCGGATCTACCATTTGCCCAATGCCGCTTTTGCAGCAATGAAAGCCTACATCACGTCATTCCGTTATCCTCCTTTCGTTCTAGTTTTGCTGAGGATTACGGTGTGAAGTTAGTCGATTCGATATTGGCAGGACTCACTGCCCGCGCCGTGATAGTGATTGATGAAAAAGACAGAGTTATTTATACCGAATTGGTCAGTGAATTATCGAATGAACCAGACTATAAAAGCGCGTTAGCTGCATTGGCCGATTTACAGGGAAATTAGAGTACGCTGTGTATCACTGCCCACAGTTAAGCCGTTCGTACTGAGTCTGTAGAATGGCTTAACATTAAGCCAAACAAATGAGGAATTAGCGATGCGAGCTATTTTGATTCATGGCATGGGACGCACTCCTGCTTCCATGCTGATATTGGCACTTCGATTGCGGTCAGCAGGTATTCGTCCACATTTTTTCGCGTATTCAGCCGCCTTTGAACGCTGGAAAACGTGTGTTAATCGACTGGAAAGCTATATTCACCAACATACCTGCAACGATGAATTCATCATCATCGGACATTCACTCGGCACGGTATTAACACGCGGCGTATTACCCAAACTGACTCACAAACCCGTAGCGTGTTTTTTCCTCGCCCCACCCACCAAAGCCTGTTTTGCCGCCCGAAAGCTCGCGCACTTGCGGCTTTATAAGCTACTCACAGGTGAAATGGGGCAGTTATTAGCGAATCCAGCTTTCATGGATTCATTACACCAACCCGATATACCAACAAAAACATATGCAGGTAATGCGGGATTACGCGGGCGATATTCCCCTTTTGGTGAACAGCCAAACGATAGTATATTAACCGTTGAAGAAACGCTATTACCCAATATCCCAAGCGAAACCATTAAATCTGTTCATACCTTTATTATGAATAAAAAAGCGGTTGCTGATGATATTATTAATTTTACTAATGGGGCGAAGAAAGATAATTTAAAAAACTTAAAGAGAATCTTACATGGCTAAAACTAATGTGCTAGATACGGATACTGTTAATTTTGGTGATATTATTGGCAATGGCAAGATTTATCGTGTGCCTTTATATCAACGCAATTATTCATGGGAAGAAGAAAATTGGGATGATTTGTGGCAAGATATAATTAATTTGCAGGACAACAGCAGTAATTACCATTATATGGGAGCTATTGTTTTACAAGATGGCAGTAATGAAAAAGAATTTTTTGTTATTGATGGTCAGCAAAGGCTAGTAACGCTCAGTATTATTGCTATTGCTGTTATTGAAAAGATAAGACAACTAAAAGAAAGTGGTATTGAAACAGCAGAAAATGAAGAAAGAGTATCATTATTAAGAAATGATTATCTTGGTCGTAAAAATCCTAGCTCTCTTTTTTATTCAAGCAAATTATTTTTAAATAAAAACAATGATAATTTTTATCAAACTAATTTATTGCAGTTCAAAAAACCAATAAACCCTAAGTCACTCAATGATTCTGATAAATTATTATGGCAGGGATATAATTATTTTTTATCAAAGTTGTCCGAGTTAGAGCATCTGAAAACAGGACGTAATTTTTCAGATTTTTTAACAGAATCTGTGGCAAGACAATTGCTGTTTATTCAAATTAGCGTGCAAGATGAAATTAATGCTTACACAGTTTTTGAAACGTTAAATGCTCGTGGTGTTGAATTAACTTCAACCGACTTGTTAAAAAATTATTTATTTTCTTTAATTAAATCAGAAAATGATTTACAACATATTCAAAAACAATGGGAAAAAATTTCTGATACGGTTAGCATCAAAAAATTACCTGAATTCTTAAGAATTTATATTAATTCAAAAGAAAAACTTATTAGAAAAGATGGTTTGTTTAAAGCTATAAAAAATAAATTTGAAAACAAGAATAACGAAAGAGAGAATAAGGTTATTGCTTTGCTGGATGAGTTAGAGAAATTTTCATATTTTTATCAAGCACTTTCTCAGCCTAATCATGATTTATGGCGAATAGATGATAGTTGCGCCAAAGATATTCGTAATGCAATAAAGATAATAGATTTATTTAAAGTAAAACAAATTTATCCATTATTATTTTCTGCTTATGACAAATTTTATTTAACATCACCCGATAAATTTTATAAAGTTTTAGATATTTGTTTAGTTATTTCATTTCGTTATAACATTATTGGTGGTAAAAATCCTAATGAGTTGGAAAAAACTTATAATGAAGCTGCAATAAAAATAAATGATGGTAATATAAAATCGCCACAACAAATTTTTCAATCATTGAAAAGGGTTTATATTTCAGATGATATATTTATCAATGATTTTTCTTATAAAACAATTAAAACAAATTCTGGCAAGCGTTTAATTCGCTATATTTTATTTACTTTAGAATTCAATGCGAGTAGTCACAATTATGATTTTGATGATGACCTTGCCACTATTGAGCATATTTTGCCAGAAAATCCTAGTGAAATCTGGGAAAGCGTGTTTCCTTACAAAGAATGGGAAAGCAATGTTTACCGTTTAGGAAATTATACTTTGTTGGAACAAAAAATAAATCGTGAAATTAAAAACAAAAGTTATATTGAAAAACAAGCTTTTTATCAAAACAGCCAATACCAAATAACTCAAGATATACAATCTGCGCAATGGAATAGAGATAGCTTACAATTACGCCAAGAAAATATGGCTAAAATGGCTACCCTTGCTTGGCGTGTTAATGATAGTTACACTCAATAAAATATTTTTCTTAATTAATTTCTTCAAGGAAACCACCATGTTAGAAACCTACCGCAAACACGTTGCTGAACGCGCCGCTGAGGGCGTAGTACCGAAACCTTTGGATGCTGAACAAACAGCGGCATTGATTGAATTGATTAAACAGCCGCCTGCGGGTGAAGAAGCGTTTATCATCGACTTGTTGGAAAATCGTATTCCAGCGGGTGTGGATGAAGCGGCTTATATTAAAGCGGGGTTTTTAGCTGCGATTGCTAAAGGCGAAACCAATTCACCGATTTTAACAGCTGAACGCGCCACGGAATTATTGGGAACGATGCTGGGTGGTTATAACATCGCACCGCTGATTGATTTATTGGATAACGCTGAGCTTGCACCGATTGCGGCTAAGGCGTTATCTCATACGTTGTTGGTATTTGATGCCTTCCATGATGTGCAGGAAAAAGCCGAAGCGGGTAATGCGTATGCACAACAAGTATTGCAATCGTGGGCGGATGCCGAATGGTTTACCAGCAAGCCTGTGATGCCTGAAAAATTAACAGTGACGGTGTTTAAAGTCACGGGCGAAACCAATACCGATGATTTATCGCCCGCGCCTGATGCGTGGTCGCGTCCTGATATTCCTCTGCACGCAAAAGCGATGTTAAAAATGCCGCGTGAGGGTATTACCAATGCGGAATTGCAAATTGAAGTGTTAAAAGAAAAAGGCTTTCCTGTCGCATACATTGGTGATGTAGTCGGTACAGGTTCATCACGCAAATCGGCGACTAATTCAGTGCTGTGGTTTACAGGGCGTGATATTCCGTTTATTCCGAATAAGCGCGAAGGTGGCGTGTGTATCGGTGGCAAAATCGCACCGATTTTCTTTAACACGATGGAAGATTCGGGCGCGTTGCCGTTTGAGTGTGATGTGAGTAATATGGCTATGGGGGATGTTATCGACATTTATCCCTATCAAGGCGTGGTGAAACGTCATGACAGCGAAGAAGTGGTTTGTTCATTTGAATTGAAAACTGATGTGTTATTGGATGAAGTGCGTGCAGGTGGACGCATTCCGCTGATTATCGGACGTGGTTTAACCGATAGAGCGCGTAAAACTTTAGGTTTGGGTGCGTCTGAAATTTTTGTTCGTTCAGTAGATAAAGCAGACAGTGGCAAAGGTTACACGCTGGCGCAAAAAATGGTCGGTAAAGCCTGTGGTGTTGCGGGTGTGCGTCCAAATACTTATTGCGAACCGAAGATGACCACCGTGGGTTCACAAGATACTACAGGACCTATGACCCGCGATGAATTGAAAGATTTAGCCTGTTTGGGTTTTTCGGCTGATTTAGTGTTGCAATCGTTTTGCCATACAGCGGCGTATCCAAAACCAATTGATGTCACCATGCACCACACGCTACCAGATTTTATTATGAATCGTGGCGGCGTTGCGTTGCGTCCTGCGGATGGCATTATTCATTCATGGCTAAATCGTATGTTATTGCCTGATACCGTCGGCACGGGCGGCGATTCACATACCCGTTTTCCGATTGGTATTTCTTTTCCTGCGGGTTCAGGTTTAGTTGCATTTGCGGCGGCAACAGGTGTGATGCCTTTGGATATGCCTGAATCGGTGTTAGTGCGCTTTACAGGGGAAATGCAGGCGGGAATTACCCTGCGTGATTTGGTTAATGCGATTCCTTACGTTGCTTTGCAACGCGGCTTATTAACTCTGGATAAAAAGGGCAAGAAAAATGTTTTTTCAGGACGGATTTTAGAAATTGAAGGCTTGCCAGATTTAAAAGTTGAACAAGCGTTTGAATTATCTGATGCTTCGGCAGAACGCTCAGCAGGTGGTTGTACCGTGCGTTTGAATGAAGCCCCAATACGCGAATATTTGAATTCTAATATTACGTTGTTGCGGTGGATGATAGCGCAAGGTTATGGCGATGTGCGTACCATTGAACGCCGTATTAAAGCCATGCAAGACTGGCTAGAAAATCCTGTGTTACTAACAGCCGATGCCGATGCGGAATATTTTGAAATTATTGAAGTCAACATGAGCGACATTAAAGAACCATTGCTGGCGTGTCCGAATGATCCCGATGATATTAAGCCGTTATCGGAAGTCGCAGGTACAAAAATTGATGAAGTGTTTTTAGGCTCATGTATGACAAATATCGGACATTTTCGTGCAGCAGGTAAATTGCTTGAACAACAAAAAGGCGAATTACCCAGTAAATTATGGATTGCACCACCGACTAAAATGGACGAAAGCCAATTGACCAAAGAAGGCTATTACGATACCTTTGCTAAAGCAGGAGCGCGAACAGAAATGCCTGGTTGTTCATTGTGCATGGGTAATCAGGCACGAGTGGCTGCAAACGCTACAGTGGTTTCAACGTCTACGCGCAATTTCCCCAATCGTTTGGGTGATGGAGCGCAGGTGTATTTATCATCGGCAGAATTGGCAGCCGTGTGTTCGCTGTTAGGTAAAATTCCTAGCGTTGACGAATATATGAGCTATGCTGGACAGATTAATGCAACGGCTGAGGAGTCTTATCGGTATTTGAATTTTAATCTTATGGATAGTTATCAAAACTAAATAACATGGCTGAGTGCGTTTTTTGCCAACCTTTCTAAAAGGCGGGCAAAGAGCGTCCACCCTACACGCGTAATAGGTGATTTATGACAGCTAAAGAAACGACTTCTAAAAGTCCATTGTCTTTTCAAAACCACACAATGGCGTATTTTCACGGTCAGATCGGACAACAAAAACGGCTTTTGCTCACCATTCAAAAGCTGTTGCCATTCGATTTAGCGGAACATATTTATTGTTGTTTAATAAAAGATAAAAAGCTGTTGCTGTATACCGATTCGGCAGCGTGGGCATCACAATTGCGTTTTTATAATGGCGTTATTCTTGCTGCCAATGAACCATTAGTAGATACAGTGCAGATTAAGGTGATGACTCAGGAAGTGGGATTTGTTACTCAGTCTGAACGCAAAGCACGATTGCCTAGCTCAGAAAAAATAGCAGAGCTACAAAAAGATAGTCTTAGCATTGCCGATGAGCCGTTAAAAGCCGCGCTACTTAAGTTAAGCGCGACGCTCGCACGGCTATCTAATAAGAGTTAATTATTCAGGGGCTCTTGGGGTTTGTGCAGAACGCATAAACGAAATGGGTGCTTCTTCATCATTATCAAAAGTGACCATTTCCCACGCGTCTGTATTCTCCAATAAAGTACGCAGTAATTTATTGTTCAATCCATGACCTGATTTGTAGCCAACAAACTCGCCAATTAAGCTATATCCTAATAGATATAAATCACCAATCGCATCGAGAATTTTGTGTTTCACAAATTCATCGGCACAACGCAATCCATCTTCATTAAGAATTTTATTGTCATCAACCACAATCGCATTATCAAGACTACCACCGAGTGCGAGGTTGTTGTCTCTGAGCATTTGAATGTCTTTCATGAAACCGAAAGTTCTGGCGCGGCTAACTTCTTTTACAAAGGTAGTCGAGGAAAAATCCATCGTCGCGGTTTTAACGTGTTCTTCAAAAGCGGGGTGTTCAAAATCAATGGTAAAGGTGACTTTAAAACCTTCAAACGGATTAAATTCCGCCCATTTATCACCCTCTTCGACGCGAATGCTGCGTTTGATACGAATATATTGTTTAGGGCAGTCTTGTTCTTCAACACCTGCTGATTGCAGTAAAAATACAAAAGGTCCAGCACTGCCATCCATAATTGGCACTTCAGCGGCACTAACATCAATGATGGCGTTATCGATACCTAAACCTGCAAAGGCTGATAATAAATGTTCGATGGTGGAAATTTTGACATCGCCAGCTACCAATGTGGTTGATAGAACAGTTTCACCGACATTGCTAGGTGTGGCTTGAATAGTCACTGGTTCATCTAAATCTACGCGGCGAAAGCGAATGCCCGTATTGGGTTCGGAGGGTCGCAAGGTTAAATAGATTTTTTCGCCCGTGTGTAGACCTACGCCTGTGGCTCTGATGGTATTTTTTAAAGTTCTTTGTTTAATCATAAATAACGTCAAAATAAAGGTGGAGCAAAGGGATGCAATGTTATCACAAAAACATAGATTGAATTTTTTATCAGACAAAAATACTCAGTGGGGTTAAACTAACTTTATATTACAACGTGGTTTGCTAAATCAATGTTTTCACAGCTATTGCTTACATCATGCTAAAAAAGTTTTTTCAACCTGTACTATCGAATACTGTCACGCAACCTCCTAAAGTATCTAGGACACTGGAGCAGCGATATTTACAGCAAGTCGAGCAACACGCGCTTAAATATGATGAAATACAATTCAACGCTATTCGCCATTTACAAGCCTTATTGGATAAGCTACTGCTAACGAATGCCCAGAGTCATAAACCGTTAGCGCGTAAACTAGGATTATCGACACAACAAAAATGTCAAAGTTTATATATTTTTGGCGATGTTGGACGTGGTAAATCCATGTTAATGGATTTATTTTATGAGGTTTGCCCGTTAAAACAAAAAAGGCGGGTTTATTTTCATACCTTTATGCTGGAAGTCCACGCCTTTATTCATCAAGCACAACAACAAAACCAGCCAGATGCGATTCCTACACTGGCGAAAAAAATCAAAGACTCTACCTTGCTACTTTGTTTTGACGAGTTTCATGTCACTGATATAGCCGACGCTATGATTTTGCAGCGACTTTTTAGTCGTTTATTTGAGCTGGGTGTGGTGATGGTGATTACCTCTAATCGTCACCCTAATAACTTATATCAAGGTGGGTTGCTAAAAGAGCAGTCTTTAGCATTTACCCAGTTATTGCAAAGCGAAGCCAGCATTATCGAATTGGCTGTAAAGATCGATTATCGACTTAGTTACTCACCCGCATTAAATAACACCTACTATTTTCCACTCGATGCCAAGGCTAATGACGTTGTGCAACAAACTTATAACGGATTAACACACTGTGCCACTAAGCAATCAGGGGTTTTGCAGCTATTGGGCAGGCAAGTATTTTTGTCGGCAGTCTATAAAAATATCGCGCTGTTATCTTTTGCTGAACTGTGCGTACAGCCCTTAGGTTCGGCTGATTATTTAACACTCGCTAATCAATTTAGTACGCTGATAGTGACCGACATTCCAAAATTAACCGCAGATAAGCGTAATGAAGCCAAACGCTTTGTTACCCTGATAGACGCGCTTTATGAACACAAAGTGCAGCTTATCTGCACGGCTGAAGTGCCTGCTGACGCGCTTTACACGGAAGGTGATGGGGTGTTTGAATTCAAACGCACGGTGTCCAGACTCATCGAAATGCAGTCAGAAAGCTATTTACAACGCACTTCTGTTTGGACTGGATAAGGTTATTCTAGTTATTAACCGCATTATTCGCGTAAAATGCGCGGTTTCGTATCAAAGATACAATACTTTTCTAACGGTATGACTTAATGAAGATAGTTATTCTTGGGGCGGGTGTTACGGGTTCATCAGTTGCTGGTGCATTGGCAAGTGAAGAAAACGATATTGTAGTGATTGATTTTAATCCCTTACTGCTGGATGCTTTAAAAGAGCGTTTTGATATCGCCACGGTTGCAGGCAATGCTGCGCATCCGAGCATATTAGAGCAAGCAGGGGTTAGTCATGCTGATATAGTGATTGCAGTCACTGACAGTGATGAAACCAATATGCTGGCGTGTGTGATTATTAACGCTCTGTATAGTCGTCCAAAGACTATCGCACGAGTACGCGCAATTGATTACATGAAAAATCCTAATTTATTCAGCCCATTAGGTATTCCTGTCGATCATGTGATTAGCCCTGAACAAATTGTCATGGAATCGATACGCAATTTAATTGATTTTCCAGGTGTGCTGCATATTTCTGATTTTGCCGATGGTTTAGTGCGTTTATTTTCGGTACGCGTGACCGAAGATGGCGTTTTAACAGGTAAACAAATTAATTCCCTGAAAGAGCGTTTTACCACAGGTAAAATTCGTATTGTTGCTATTTTTCGACAAGGTAAGCCGTTACCAATCAACGGTGAATCGATTATCGAAACAGACGATGAGGTGTTTTTTGTTGCGCCGCGTAAAGAAGTTCGTCGTGTACTTAAAGAATTGAATAAGCTAGAAGAGCCGTTAAAGCGCATCATTATTGCAGGCGGTGGACACGTTGGTAAACGTTTAGCGTTAGCCTTAGAAAACGATCACCACGTCAAAATTATTGAAAAAAATCCTAACCGCGCTCAAAAAATTGCCAATGATTTGAATAATACCGTGGTGTTGTTAGGTGATTGTGCCGATGAATCGTTATTGATTGATGAATCCATTGAAAGTACCGATTTATTTTGTGCCATTACTGAAAACGATGGTGTCAATATTATCTCCGCTGCGTTAGCAAAAAGCCTAGGTGCGCGTAAAACTATTTGTCTGCTCAATCATATTTCATACACTAAGCTACTGGCTGGAACAGGTATTGATGTTGCCGTGTTACCGAATCAAGAAACTTTAGGTAGTATTCTTAAGCACGTTCGCCGTGGTGACGTGGCACAAGTTACTTCGCTATGCGGTGGTACAGCCGAAGCCATTGAAGCCATTGCCCATCGCGGTAACGGGAGTAATTCAGTCGTTGGTGTGCCTGTCAGCAAAGTCAATTTTCCAGCGGGTATCGTATTAGGAGCGTTGATTCGTAATCAGCAAGTGGTATCCATTCATCACGACACCGTTTTTGAAGAAAACGATCATGTTATTATGTTTGCTATCGACAAAAAACTGGTGGCTAACATAGAAGCAACCTTTCAACCCATTCTGTAAAAACAGATTCAAGTCACAAGGTTTAGAGTAGTGTACTGTTTCTCGAATCTTGATCTTTTAACCTTGTAGCAAATCCTATGAATGTTATCCTGACTATCATCCACATTTTCGGCCTAGTAACTATGGGCTTTAGCGGTCTGATGACGACTTGCTTACTGACTTCTCTGATTGCTGATGATGGTGCTAGCACCGCTTTTTTTGACGGCACATTGATCACCTTTCTATTTGGGTTATTGATGTTTTTGCCTACGCTACGCATACCCAAAAAAGTCTCGCGACAAGCAGGATTTTTATTGGTCGCTATGACGTGGTCATTAAGCCCCGTGTTCTGTACCCTGCCGCTATTACTGAATTTTCCCGAATTGAGCTTTGTCGATGCCTATTTTGAGACTACCTCAGGACTGACCACCACGGGAGCAACTATTCTGAGTGGCATCGACGCGTTACCGATGTCGATTAATTTATGGCGACATGAATTAAATTGGATAGCGGGTATGGGGATTATTATTTTTGCGGTAGCGATTTTGCCAATTTTAGGCATCGGCGGTATGCAGTTGTACAAAGCAGAAACCCCTGGTTCGGTGAAAGAATCCGATTTGCCACCGCGTATTGCCCAAACCGCTAAAGCCTTGTGGATGGTTTATGCAGGTTTTTCAGTAGCGTGCATTATTGCGTTACGCTTTGCGGGAATGGATTGGTTTGATGCTATCTGTCATGCCTTTTCCGCCATGAGTTTAGGGGGATTTTCGACCCATGACAACAGTGTAGGTTTTTTTAATTCGGTGTCGATAGAAGTGGTACTGAGTATTTTTCAATTACTTGCCGCCATTAATTTTGCGACCCACTTTGTCGCCTTGCGTAAACGTTCATTGAACCCTTACTTGGATGATGTCGAAGCGAAAAGTTTTTTGTTATTAATCATCAGTAGTTGCGTAGTTGCCGCTATGATGTTGCAACACGCGGGAACGTATCCTGATTTTTTAACCGCCTTACGTCACGCCTCTTTTAACTTAATCACCATTGCCACCGATTGTGGGTTTGCCAGTCAAGATTTTAATAATTGGCCAATATTTATTCCCATGTGGATGCTATTTTTAAGCTGTTTGTCTGCCTCATCGGGGTCTACGGGTGGCGGTATTCGGATGATTAGAACCATTATTTTAATGAAACAAGCCCGTTTGGAGATGTTTAAATTCATTCATCCCTTTGCTGTGCGTCCGTTAAAAATTGGCGACACCGTGGTTAAAAATGACATTGTCACCTCAGTGATGGGTTTTATTTTCCTGTACTTTATGTGCATTGTGATTTTAGTGTTCACCTTGCTATTCAGTGGCATGGATTTTATCAGCGCGTTTAGTGCTATCATTGCCTGTTTTAATAATGCGGGGCCTGGTTTAAACCAAGTAGGGCCAGCCACTAATTATGCCAGTTTGACTGACTTTCAAACCTGCGTTTGTGCGTTTGCCATGCTGTTAGGAAGGGTGCAAATTTTCTCGATTGTGATTTTATTTATACCCGAATTTTGGCGTAAGTAGCAGGTCGAGTTAGTGTTAGAGACTGTGAAAATATTCTTGTCCATTGTTGCTAATCCATAAGCTGATTATTCCGTCTTACTAAGTTTTTTGGTGATATAGTCATGGCACACACTATGGATAACAAAGCACAATATTTATTACGGAACGCGCTTCATGAGCATGGTATTGACATTATTCATGATCCTTTGAGACTTCAAGCTATTCTTAGGGAATACGCAAAAGGTCAATTCAACGCAGAAATTTATTTATGGGTTTTATCAGCGACAGAAGGTATTGCTGATAAGCTGCTAAAAAACAATTCAGTTCCATTCAAAGTATTAGCCGCCAGCTTAAGCTTACAACTGCATGAGAATTTTTGCATTGATAAATCTTCTGCTCTTTGGGTAGTTGATAGCTGGATGTTTGCACTTGATCTTAACGCTGATCTAAGCCTTACTCCTAAAGTTGATACTTATTTTAATGGTCGTGAAGTGAAATCTTTGTTCACCGTAGAACAAACCACAAGAAAACTTGCCGTACTGTTTGCAGATATTTGTAACAGCACCTCACTTTACGATAGTCTCGGTGATGATTTGGCGCGTCATTTTACCGCAAACTGCATCAAGACTATGGTTAGCGAGATTTCACCTTATAAAGGTACGCTGATTAAAACCATCGGTGATGAAATTATGTGTACTTTCCCTAATGCACAACTCGCGCTAAACGCAGCCTGTGCCATGCAAAATGCGGTAAAAGACAGCAGGGAAAATTCAAAACAACCGTTGTCTATTCGCATAGGCTTTCATTATGGCTTGGTTATTTGTGAAGCTAACGATGTTTTTGGTGACACTGTCAACGTGGCAGCGCGAGTTGCAGGGATTGCCAAAGCTGACCAAATCATGACAACTGCCGCTGTCTATGCTGAACTTCCCGCTATATTGCAAAATCAAACTCGGCAGTTTAAAAGAGCTGATATAAGGGGCAAGCAAGAGCAATGTGAAATTTATTGGGTATCATGGAAAGAAGATAATAAAACTCAGTCTTTGCCTATTGCCCCACATTACCTTACTAGCTTTTCTACGCAAGTAATTTTGAAATATATACCCCAAAATACGACCTATAAACAAATTCTACAGTTTGTAGAGCCAGCTCTAAAAGGTGGCATATTTAGTAAATCTGGAACAATAAAACGTATTTCAGTGTTAGCACAAAAGAATAAGGACTCTGATGCACTGGAGTTTCATGCCATTTTATCTATTCAGCCAGACGAGGCTGCCAAAAGAATCATCAATAAACTCCATAGAAAACAGTTAAATGGTCGCCACATCGCTGTTACCGAATATATTGAACGCTCTGTTAATAATGGCAGAGGCATTATACATACCAAAGATAGGTTTCCAGAAGGCCAGCGCATTTCTGACCGCCGCGATATAAAGAAACCCTTTAGGCTAATAACAATAGAGCAGCTAAAAGATTTTATCTGGACTTGAAAATACCTATACTTCAACAGTACGTTCCTCACCCCATCCTACGCGCTACGATGAATTAAACCAACACCTGTTCCTGCAATAATTTTATCTCATCCCTGAGTTTCGCCGCCTGTTCAAATTCCAGATTTTTAGCGTGTTGATACATCGCATCTTCCAATTGCTTGAGGGTTTTGCTGAGTTGTTTGGGAGTCATGGTTTTATAATCGGCGGAGGGTTCTGCGATTTGTAAATTTATTTTGGTTTGCGTTGAACCAGAGGGCAGGGTGGTTTGTAAAATATCGGTGATGGATTTAATAATGCTGGCGGGTTCTATGCCATGCTTAACATTAAATTCGCGTTGTTTCTCACGGCGGCGGTCGGTTTCGTCTATGGCTTGCTGCATGGAGCGGGTGATTTTATCGGCATATAAAATCGCTTTGCCATTGAGATGACGGGCTGCGCGTCCAATGGTTTGTACCAATGACACCACGGAACGCAAAAAGCCTTCTTTGTCGGCATCGAGTATAGCGACTAAGGACACTTCTGGAATGTCTAAACCTTCACGCAATAAGTTGATACCGACCACGACATCAAACTTTCCTAGGCGTAAATCACGGATAATTTCTACTCGTTCTATAGTATCAACATCCGAATGTAAATAGCGCACCTTTACATTATGTTCCGTTAGATATTCAGTTAAATCTTCTGCCATACGCTTGGTTAAGGTAGTGACTAACACCCGCTGATTGATTTTAACGCGCTGGTTTATTTCCGATAATAAGTCATCGACTTGACTGAGTGCGGGGCGTATTTCGACCACAGGGTCAAGTAAGCCTGTCGGTCTGACCACTTGTTCAACAAACACTTCACAATGTTGTTTTTCATAAACGCTGGGCGTAGCGGACACATAAATACGTTGCGGTGATTTGTCTTCAAATTCATCAAAACGTAATGGGCGATTATCTAGCGCAGACGGTAAGCGAAAGCCGTATTCAACTAGCGTTTCTTTGCGTGATCTATCGCCTTTATACATCGCGCCGATTTGCGGCACAGTGACGTGGCTTTCATCAAGTATTAGCAAGGCATTGGTAGGTAAATAATCAAACAATGTGGGCGGTGATTCGCCTTCCGCTTTACCTGATAAATAACGCGAATAGTTTTCTATGCCTGAGCAATAGCCGATTTCTGAAATCATTTCAATATCAAACTGAGTGCGCTGTTCAAGGCGTTGCGCTTCAACCAGTTTATTGGCGGCGTATAATTCATGTAGCCGTGATTTTAATTCTATTTTGATAGACTCAACGGCGGACAATAATTGTTCGCGTGGGGTCACATAATGGCTTTTTGGATAAATGGTGAAGCGTGCGACACGGCGGCGAATTTCACCTGTTAGCGGATCAAATAACGATAATTGCTCGACTTCATCATCAAATAATTCGATGCGCAGGGCTTCTTCATCAGATTCGGCAGGAAATATATCGATAACTTCTCCACGCACTCGATAAGTGGCACGGCGTAATTCTAGGTCATTGCGGGTGTACTGCATTTCAGCCAAGCGGCGCACGATGTCACGTTGTTTGATTAAATCACCTTTGACTAGATGCAGTACCATTTGAAAATACGATTCTGGTTCGCCTAAGCCATAAATCGCTGATACGGTAGCAACAACAATCGTATCGCTACGTTCTAGCAGTGCTTTAGTGGCTGACAAACGCATTTGCTCAATGTGTTCATTCAGTGACGCATCTTTATCAATGAAAGTGTCAGAGGCAGGAATATAAGCTTCGGGCTGGTAATAGTCATAATAAGAGACGAAATATTCCACGCTGTTTTCAGGAAAAAACTCTTTCATTTCCCCGTATAATTGCGCAGCCAGCGTTTTATTGGGAGCCATAATCATCGCGGGGCGTTGAGTTTGGTTGATGACGTTGGCAATAGTGAAAGTTTTGCCTGAACCTGTCACGCCCAATAAAGTTTGATGGACTTCGCCGTCATTTAGCCCCGCAATCAGTTGAGTAATCGCTTGAGGTTGATCGCCAGCAGGTTGGAATGGGCTGTGTAATTTGAAAGGTTTGTGTTTGATGCTCATAGTATTTAATCGCGTATTGAGCCTGCTCCAGTCCAGCGGGGGCTTGTTATTGTAACTGTTTGGCTTGAGTGCGTACCGCGCTGATGTGGTTGGCAAAATTAAATACTGGTAATCTCAGGCACATGAACATTCTCGTATTGTTCAATCTTGAATCCAAGGTTCAATATAAATGGCTGACATAGTATCTACTCCGATTTGATTTAAAAACCGTATAGTTGCCATTTCAGCACGGATAACATCCCTTCAAGGGATGTTATCCGTTATTCTGCAATAAATAGTGTACGTTTTCTAGCTAAGAAAGGAGGCTCTTCCCGATTTCGCGGGGTAGCCACTAATAGTATGCTATAACTTACGAATAGAAAAATAAACATCATAAAATCAATGACTAAACGAAATATAGCATATATTGACACACTACACACGCACTTACCCCGCGAAATCGGGAAGAGCCGTATTTATTCACGCAAACAGAAATATATTGGAAGTTTTCTACTGACCTAGATTTTAAAAGACGCTATAAGGATTTTATTTTTGATACGCTTTCGCCATAAGGACAGCAACAAAGAATAAACCTTTAATATTATAGGTTGTGATAAGCCTTTAAACACCAATAAAATCAATTTGTTATGTTTAAATATCGGGGTTAGTGTCAACGGTAAGTATATAACGCGCTATTGCTATCCTGTCGTCCTTTTCGTAGACTTAGAGAAATTTAACCTAAGCGGAGTCTAACACTATGTCATCTTTGATTCATTCAAGCGCGTGGATTGCCTTACAAAACCATTATCAGCAAATTAAAGACAACTTGTTGCGTGACGCTTTTAAGCAGGATACCCAACGATTTAATAAGTTTTCTGTGACCTTTAATGACATTTTGTTTGACTACTCCAAAAATAGAATCACCGATGAAACCTTGCCTTTATTGATAGCTCTTGCTAAGGATGCGAACTTAGGCGCGAAAACCCAAGCGATGTTTGCAGGTGAAAAAATCAATACCACCGAATACCGTGCCGTGCTACATACCGCCTTGCGTAATCGCAGCAATCAACCTGTTTATGTTGATGGGCAAGATGTTATGCCAGAGGTCAACCGTGTGTTAGCAAAAATGCGCGTGTTTTGTGAGTGCGTTCGTTCTGGCGAATGGAAAGGTTACACAGGCAAGGCAATTACTGATGTGGTTAATATCGGTATTGGTGGCTCTGGTTTAGGGCCCAAAATGGTTTCTATGACGCTAACACCTTATAGTTCAAAAAATTTAAAAGTTCACTATGTATCAAATGTTGACCAGACTAATATTATTGAAGTCTTACAAAAAGTCGATGCTGAAACCACTTTGTTTATTATCGCCTCCAAAGTATTTTCCACCCAAGAAACCATGTTGAATGCCAAATCAGCAAAAAACTGGTTTCTTGACCACGCCAAAGACCCCGCCGCTGTTGCCAAACATTTTGTCGCCATTTCCACTCATGCGGAAAATGTCGCCAACTTTGGCATAGACACCAACAATATGTTTGAATTTTGGGATTGGGTCGGCGGGCGTTATTCGCTGTGGTCGGCGGTGGGTTTATCGATTGCTTTATACATAGGCATGGATAAATTTGAAGAATTATTACAAGGTGCGTTTGAAGCCGATCAACATTTTTTAAATACCCCGTTTGAAAAAAATATCCCTGTAATTATGGGCTTGTTAGGTATTTGGTATAATAATTTTTTCGATGCTGATTCGCACGCCTTACTGCCTTACGATCAATCTATGCGTTATTTTGCCGATTATTTCCAACAAGGCGATATGGAAAGTAACGGCAAAAGTGTCGATATGAACGGTGAAAAAGTTGATTACAGCACAGGGCCCATTATTTGGGGACAACCTGGAACAAATGGACAACACGCCTTTTTTCAATTGATTCATCAAGGCACAAAACTCATTCCCTGTGATTTTCTTGCCGCAGCCAATAGCCATTATCCGCTGCCCGAACACCACGATATTTTAATTTCCAACTTCCTAGCGCAAACCCAAGCCTTGATGCAGGGTAAAACTGTCGAAGAAGTAATCGCCCAATCAACGCCCGAAGAACGCGCTGATGCAGTGCTTATTGCATCTAAAGTGTTTGACGGTAACAAGCCATCCAATTCATTCTTGTTTGAAAAAATGACACCTAAAACGCTAGGCACGTTATTGGCGTTTTATGAACATAAAATTTTCGTCCAAGGTGTGGTGTGGAATATCAATCCCTTTGACCAATGGGGCGTAGAACTAGGCAAAGTATTGGCAAACGTCATTTTGCCACAACTACAAAACGACGATCTTATCGACAGTCATGATTGCTCAACCAACGCACTTATTAACGCTTACAAACGTTTACGGCAGGCTTGATAATGTGTGCTTCCCATGCGTTAGAACTTCACCGTGACAGCATCCGTGAAATTGCCTTACGCCATCGTGTTAAAAATGTGCGTGTGTTTGGTTCAGTGCTACACGGTGATGATACCGAAGACAGCGATTTGGATTTGTTGGTTGATCCAACTTCTGAAACCACGTTGATGGATATTGGTGCAATTCGCTATGAACTAAAAGAATTACTTGGTATATCGGTAGATGTATTGACACCAAAAGCACTGCCTGATCATTTTAGAAACCTTGTACTAATCGAGGCAACACCGATATGAATAAATCCGATGTTTTGCGTTTATCAGATTATTTAGGGCATATTTTCCTAGCCATTGAGCGCAGTTTTGGATTCCTGTAAAAAAGAATCCGTTTGAATAATTGAGGAGTATTAATGGCTTATATAATGGTAGATATTGAAGCAGATGGTCCAATACCAGGCGATTATTCAATGATTAGTTTTGCAGCGGTGGTCGTTAAAATAGGACTAGAGCAAAGTTTTTATGCGACATTAAAACCTATTTCTAATAATTGGATTCCAAATGCTTTAAAAGTGAGTGGACATAGCCGCGAACAAACATTAGACGCTGCTGAACCCTTAGTGGTGATGCAAAATTTTGATCGTTGGCTAACAGAAGAAGTTAAAGAACGCCCTTATTTTATTTCCGATAATAATGGCTTTGATTGGCAATTTATTAATTGGTATTTCCACCATTTTTTACACCATAATCCGTTCGGGCATAGCTCAAGCAATTTAGGTTCTTTGTACAAAGGTATCGTAAAAGATACATATAAAGATTTTAAGCACCTACGTCAAACGGAACATACTCACCACCCGTTAGATGATGCCAAAGGCAATGCCGAAGCCTTGTTAATTATCAAACAACAATATGGTCTAAAAATTAAGCTATAAGTGTTGTCATAAGTTCATCTACTCCGTTTTGATTCAAAAACCGTATAGTTGCCATTTCAGCACTGATAACATCCCTTCAAGGGATGTTATCCGTTATTCTGCAATAAAAAAACTGCACGTTTTCTGGCTAAGAAAGGAGTAGTAAATAGATAATATTCATTTAATAGGCTGAGGTTTATTATCTAAACTACTTTCTCTACTCATCGGGAAAATAACCATGTCAAAAGCAATATCTACCCTATTTATCATTAGATGGTTTTTACTTCGACTACTGATAGTCGCATTTAGTTTGTCTTCAGTTTGTATAGCCTCAGATACCGCTGACATTGAGGTATTTGTTCGTCAAGGTTGTCCGCATTGCGCAAAAGCAGAAGTTTTTTTGCACACTTTGCAACAAGAACAACCCGTGTTAAAAATCGTCATTCATGATGTATCACAAGAACCTGCCGCACTGGAACAATTGCAGGAACTGGCTAAAAGTCAGGGAATAAAAGCTGTGCGTGTGCCTGCGTTTCAAATCAGAGGGCAATTGCTGGTTGGTTATACTGATGAAACCAGTTCAGGGCAGTTAATTCGTGACGTGTTAGCCCAAACGGCTATTATTGCAAAAACTCAGAATAGTGCGGGTAGTTGCGAAGCGGATGAACAGGCTTTATCTTGCGAAGCGAATCCAACACCACCGCCACAAACTTTCGCGGTGGATTTTTTGGGTCATAAAATATCACTAGAAGAGGTAGGCTTGCCATTATTCACCATTACAATGGGCTTATTGGACGGTTTTAATCCGTGTTCGATGTGGGTGTTATTGTTGGTTATCTCATTGCTGGCACCGATGAATAACAGACCGCGTATGTTAGCCATTGCAGGGACATTTGTTGCCGTTGAAGGCATTGCCTATTTTGTCTTTATGGCGGCATGGTTAAATCTATTTTTGCTGATTGGTCTTTCGCGCATTTCAGAAGTCGCAATTGCGCTGATTGCCTTAATAGCGGGCATGATTAATCTTAAAGATTTTTGGCGATTCGGCTGGGGTGTTAGTTTGTCCATTCCGAATGCCGCAAAACCTGCTATTTACACCCGCATACGCAACATTCTTCAGGCAAAAAATATGACTGCCGCAATTATCGGTGCAATCATATTAGCAGTGCTAGTGCAGATTGTAGAATTTATGTGTACCTCTGGTTTTCCTGCCTTGTACACGCGAATTTTGACGTTGAAACAACTGGATAATGTCAGTTATTACAGTTATATACTGCTTTATAATCTAGCCTATATGCTTGATGACTTAATCGTTTTATCAGTAGGCGTTATCACCCTAAGCCAGCACAGACTACAAGAAAAGGAAGGTCGCTGGCTTAAGTTAATCAGCGGTTTAACGATGGTTGGGCTAGGCATTTTTTTACTGGTAGCGTAGACTTCGTAACTATTACTTACTTAAAGAGAGATTCTACTTATGGCTGAATTCACGTTACCCAAAAATTCTGTATTAATCGCAGGAAAAACCTTTAAAGCTGATGCAAACGCGACAAACCTGCGCCGTTTTGAAGTCTATCGTTGGGATCCCGATTCGGGTGAAAATCCGCGCATTGATATTTATGAATTAGATATGGATCATTGTGGCCCTATGGTGCTAGATGCCATCATCAAAATCAAAAATGAAATTGACAGTGGCTTAGCGTTTCGTCGTTCTTGCCGCGAAGGTGTATGTGGATCATGTGCCATGATGATTAACGGCAAAAATACCCTAGCTTGTACTAAAGCCATCGATTCTTATCCTGACACCATCAAAATTTTCCCGTTGCCACACATGTCGGTGGTGAAAGATTTAGTCGCAGATTTAAGCCATTTTTACGCGCAATATACCTCTATCAAACCGTGGATAGACAGCCAAACCCCCGCCCCTGCCGATTCAGAACGACTACAAAGCAAAGAAGATCGCGCCAAATTAGACGGCTTATATGATTGTGTATTGTGTGCGTGTTGTTCAACCAGTTGCCCTAGTTATTGGTGGAACAGCGAACGCTATTTAGGCCCAGCCATTTTATTACAAGCTTACCGCTGGATAGTCGATAGCCGTGATGAAACCACAGGCGAACGCTTAGACGAGTTAGAAGACCCATTCAAACTCTACCGTTGCCATACCATCATGAACTGCACCGATACCTGCCCCAAAGGTTTAAACCCCGCTAAAGCCATTGCCGAAATTAAAAAGCTATTAATCCAAAGACAGTGAACGAACTGGCAAAATTAAAGTGGCAGTGTCGGCGCGGTATGAAAGAGCTGGATTTATTACTGGAAAATTATCTAGCTACCGATTATTTACTCGCCGACACTGCCGAAAAAGCACG